>JADFRD010000021.1 GCA_022561485.1 Fidelibacterota bacterium
ATCCACTTGCTTTCTAATTTTATCTGATTGCAGCCAAGCAGAGTAATACTGATAATTCCTGTTAAAATGATAATTTGTTTTTTCATAATTACCTACCTTTCGACTAATGAAATCTATTCTATCTCAACCTTGCCTATCATAGAATCATCTTTCCTTCCATTGGATTTGCGATCATATCGACTACGATCTGTCATTTCACCAAAATGATATTCCAAGGAAATTGACGCAATCTGACTGTCAAACGCCCGGTAGCTTTCTTGAAAATAATTGCCGCCTTCAGTCGTAAAGCCAAAGATCATCGTATTGAACACATCATTTAATTTCAGCAAAATGGCCAATTGGTTATCCATAAACTTCTTTTTTATAGTCAGACTGCTGAAGGACATAGAGGTTAAACTACCATTCGGGATATCCCGTGGAGATCTATAAAAACCAGTCAACATAAGTACAGTACTAGGAGCAATATTCCAATTCGCGGATAAACGTCCGAAAAAACCAGTGGAAGTTTCATTATAATCTTCGTTGTCAAATGCACCGGATGCGTCCACTATATCAGAAAACAGATTCTCGCTTACTGTTAAACTAAAGCCCTTTCCAAGACTGCCTGACAAGATGAATTCAAGACCGTAATTCTGCTGTTGGTCATAATTTTCGTATGATATGGTTGTAACATTACCATCGTTCGTCTTGTGGCTGCTGATCAAGTCCGTAATTCTTCGATAGTATGCGGTCATAGAAGTGGTGAAGCCATTGTTGAAACGGGAAAATCCTAGTTCAGCGACATCGATATATTCAGGTTTTAGAAACGGATTTCCCTTTCGGATACTCGTTTGATTCAATTCATAAAAGGCAGGGTTCAGTTGTCGGTAAGAAGGTTTTTGAATCCTTCTGCTGTAACTTGCCTGCATTTGTAGAACCGGCGGTCCAATTGTCAATATGGCGTTGGGAAAGAAACTGGTATACGGGTTTTTAAATTTCTCACCCGTATCCACCAATTCGGAAACAGTTATCACAGTTTCGCCGCGCAAACCCATCTGCAACCCAAATATTCCTTTTTGCAAAGAGAATTGGGTGTAAGCCGCACAAATATTTTCATCGAGCAGAAAATGGTTACTGGCTAAAGAGTCAGCCGTTTTAATGTCCAATCCATCCTGGAATATATCATAAGTGGAAAACTGATTATCGTAGGCTCTACCGGTCTCTTTGTATCCCATTTCAAGCTTGAAATCCTTACCAAAATGATGAATATAGTCCATCTGCAGGTTGAATTCATTTTTCTCATTATCAGTGGTTGTTTTCTCCGGATTCGCATCAAACCCGAGTTCCGCTGAATCTGCCATTGTTATTACGGAGTTCATCCGATTATCTGTCCCTGTGGAATAATTTGCAAATGCAGACAGTTTCTGATTCGGGTTATTGAATTTCCGGTCATAAGTCAGGATCATATCCAAATTGGTATGGTCGTTATTTGCATCCGTGATCCGGTAATAATGAATCATTGTATCAATAACGGTTTCCTCAGTCTCAATCATCCTGTCTCCAACACGATCACCATTACTGTAGAAAAAAGTCAATCCGATTGTATTATTTAGGTTTGGGTACAATTCTAAACCAAACTTTATCAAATAGTTTCTTCCACCCTGCTCACCGCTGAATTTCTGATCCAGAATCATGGTAACATCGTTGAAATATGTTTCGCGGTGATTATCTCCTCTACCAGAACGGATATCATTTCGAATAGCTGAATTTAAAAAGAGATTTCCCTTTTCATTCCGAAAATTGATTTGTCTGAAAGTGTGGTATACATTGTTGGTTGAAACTCCTGCATTAAAATTTCCATTCAGTCCGGCGAACTTGTTTTCTTTCAGAATGATGTTGATGATTCCTGCCATACCTTCACCTCTTGGAAAGAACATCACAGATTCAATTTTTCCCGTTTAAATCCAATACACTCTACAACCACATTATACCGTCCAAAAGGTATTTCATTAATACGAAATGTACCATTTTCATCGGTCACTCCGCCGGTTACGATTTCGTTCGTTCGCATATTTACCACCGAAATAGAGGAATATTGAATCGGCGTACCATTCGAAGAGTTGACCACGATTCCAAAGATAACTCTGATTTTAGGTATTTTATCGGAACGCATTTGCTGAGCAAATGTTAGAGCTTGCAATCCTAGTAATAAGAATAAAAGTGTTTTGATATACTTTATGATCTTGTGCCTTTTCATCATGTATTTTTGTTTAGAATTATTGTTTTGGTCTATGAAATGGGGGTTTTCTAAAACCTTCTCCTTCTCGAATTCATCTTTTCGAATCGTTCTAGTTGCTTATCAGTCAGATATGGTTCCAATTCTATTTTTAAGGAATCCATTATTACCTGCAGTTTTACTATATGCTGAACTCTGAATTCACTAATTCTCTTATATTGATTCGTTAGAATTTCTCTAATCATTTCAGTTTGATTCTCAGATGGTCTAATAACGTTTTCCATCACGTTAACGAAACCATCAACATGTCTCATTCCTGCAAGTTTGTCTATCCGATGATGAATAAAAAAGCGTGATGTTAACAGTCCGATAACCACCCCTAATATCAAAGTTGAAACGATGATGATAATTGATTTTGATTTACTATGTAACATGATAAATTCCTGATTATTGAACTGCGTATACAAAATTTTCAACTGTGTATTCTGGGATATTTAAAAGTGAATCGATTGACAGAACATTTCCAATACTGAATTGATAGATAAGCAGCCCGATGACTGTCAATCCAGCAGAAATTCCCACAGGTTTAAAAACGGTAAACAGGTCAAATGGCCGTATACCAAACCACAAAATATTATTGTTAAATAAACTATAGATGACCCGATCTGCAAATCCCAGACGGAAAGAATCTATTCCCATCCTGGAAAAAGTTTCTCTAATTTGTTCCATGAGATGTTTTTCTTGCTTTAATTCATTTGTATTCTTTAAAGCACTCTCCAGTTCTCGTTTTTCTTCTGATGTCATTTCTGCATCAAACGAGCGAATTAGCAGTTCTTTTAATCTTTTCATTTTCTAGCCCCCATGATTGGTGTTAGTATCTCTTTTAATTTGTTCTGTGCTCGTGCAAGTCGTGATAATACAGTCCCCTTTGGCACATTTAGGATGTCCGCAGTTTCCTTTACCGAATATCCATCAATTAACCGCAAAACAATTACAGATTTGTGTTTAGCATTCAATTTATTCAATGCCCATTGAACAGCTGTTTTTTTTTCATTTTGTACAATGGTATAATCGTCTACTCCAACATTCTGTATTTCATTGTGCGAACCAAAGATGATATTCCTTCGTCTTCGTCTTTTTAGTTCATTTATAGATAGATTTATCGCTATCCTTGTAACATAAGTTTCAATGTTCGACTCTCTTTTAAATTTGTGCAAAGAATGATACAAACGAATGAATGTCTCTTGTCCTACATCTTCTGCTTCAGGACATTGACCTAACATTCCCACAACGGTGGATGCCACTACCGGTTCAAGCATCTTGACCAATTTTTTAATGGCTTCATGATTTCCTTCACGAGCTTCTTTGATATATTCATTTTGTTCCAATGATTTCTATCTCTACTCTTATTAGACAACCCAAATTGAAAAATATTCCATTTTATATTTTATTTGACTTATATAATACACATTTGGTTAATAAATTTACTATTGGAGATAAATCAAGGATTATCAGAAGCCAATGAGGGATATAAAAAATTTACAAACAGCAATAAATACGCTTTTTTACTCTCACCAAACGCGGATGAATGACACAGTATTTGTCATCACTAGTGATGGTGAGAATAATAGCTCCTATAAAACAGCAATATCAAACAAAGGTGTGGCAACAATATTTGATGAAACCCTCGATGTAGAAGAAGGATATAAGTTAATCCGTCTACTTCCGAATGGGAAGGAAGATGTTTATACAATCCTTGAAGCAAATTATAGTCCAGATCTAAAATCGAATCCACCTCATTATTCATTGAAAATAAGAAAGGACTCCTCTCTGTTACATAAGCAACCAAAAGAAAAAGCAACAAACATAAATATTTCTAGCTCCCAATGAATACAGGTGGGGGGTCATAATGTTTAGTCTTAAAGAGTTAGTACAACAAATAGAGCCATCTAATGAAAGCCCAGAGAATCAGACAAAGCAAAAAGTTCCGTTGTTCTATGAGGATTACTATCAATTAATAAGTACGGAGTTGAATCATATATGAAAAAAAATGATGCACTAAAAAAATTGAAATCAGCACAAACCGGAATTGACAAAATCAGATTATTTACCCCTGGCCCCGTACCCATGTCCGCTCGAACGCTTGCCATTGGAGCGTCCCAGCTTCCTTACAATCGCACAGAACAATTTTCACATATCACATTTGAGATTATTGAAGGTTTAAAATACATATTCGGCACTCAGAGAGATGTGGTTATTTTTGCCGCCTCCGGGACAGGTGCGATGGAAGCGGTATTTTTCAACTTCCTCGACCAAAGTGACAAGGTTTTAATTGTGAATGGAGGAACTTTTGGTCAACGTTGGGTGGATCTATGCACTCATCATAAAATCCCATTTGAACAAATAAGCCTTAATCCGGGTCAGCCAATTTCACTCGAAGCTCTCGACTACAAACTATCGAGCCAAGAATATTCGACGCTGCTAATCAACGCCCACGAAACATCGACTGGAATTCTTTATGACACAAAAGCGATTGGGAAACTTACTCGTAAATATGGTGTTTTCTTTATTGTTGATGCTATCAGCACTATTTGTGCAGATATTTTTATGATGGATGAATGGCATGTCGATGTGTCTCTGCTAAGTTCCCAGAAAGCATTAGCTCTTCCACCCGGGCTTTCCTTTCTCGCTTTGAACAAGAAAGCAAAATCGAGACTAAAAACCAAAACGTGCCAATCTTATTATTTTGATATCAAAACATATCTTGAAAACCAGGGACGAGGACAGATGCCTTTTACGCCTGTTATTGGCCATTTTATGATGTTGCACGAACGACTCAGAGAAATCAGATTACAGGGAATTGACTTTTTTGTTTCTCACCATTCCAAATTAGCTGAATATTTTAGAAAAGGTTTGAAGAGCCTGCCCTTCACCTTTGTTCCAAATAATCCCTCAAATGCTCTGACGGCCATTCGTTGCCCTGAGGATATTGATGCTTTTGATTTGGTAACAAGGTTAGCGGCTGATTTTAATTGTTTTGTGGCTCCAAATGGCGGTGATTTGAAACACAAAGTGTTTCGGGTGAGTCATTTAGGTGAACAGAATAAAACGGATATAGATTTTTTAATTAATGCCCTTGAGGACACCTTTCATAACTTGCTGGATTCAAATAGTACGTACACCATTTGATAGTACGCCCGATATTCCCGCCAGAGGCCGACAAGCCCGCCAAAGGCCATGCCTGCCATGCCTTCGCTATGCCTACGGCAGACTTTGCATTTCATTGCCTGCCTGCGCCGAGGCTTCGGTAGGCAAGCGGCAGATAGGCCGGCAAGCGTCGGGACTGTAAGATTCTCTTTCATCCAACCATGGATTTGTTCTGGAGACCACTCGTTCTTAATCATGTCCCAGGTAATATTATCAATACGATGGCTGTTTTTCCCTGCCGTCGTTCTGTTGTCTTGGACGTGTACCTATTTTTATCTGTAACTATTTTTGCCACTGTTTCACTTCATTTCTCGACTAATTGTCGAGTTGTGAATACCAATAACTATAGCTATCTTTGATTGACTATGTTGTGTTTTAAACAACGTATAAATTCCGTATCTTTGGATCAGCATAAGCTGGCTGTAGTGTCTCATTTGTGCTCCTTTATTTTTATTTGAAAGAAAAGAGAAAAGCCTCCAGCAGCTACACTTTCCTGTTTGAGTTACACATAATAGTTGAATTCAAGCTATCAATAAACCAAAAATCAACCAATAATGGAAAGGGGTAACTATTAATGAAAGCTATCATTATGGCAGCAGGGGTGGGTAGGCGTTTGCATGACTTAAATATGAATAAACCAAAATGTCTTTTAACTGCAGGAAGCGAAACACTTATCCGTCGTTCAGTCAATTTATTAATTAGTAAAGGAATTAGCGATATTACTGTCATTGTTGGATATAAGGCAAACCTGATTCGCAATGAACTCAATCATAATATTACTTACTTTGAGAATCCTTTTTTCCTAACGACCAATAGTATCATGTCTCTTTGGTACGCTAGGGATATATTAGAAAAAGATGTTCTTTTATTAAATGGAGATCTCTACTACGAGCATAGCATACTTGATTATGCCATAAACCAAACAAATGCGGTAGTGATGTTGGCTGATAGTACTCGTATTGAAAATGCCGACTATCGCTTTGGTTTCAATGGCAATCAAATTAATCGATTTGGGAAACATTTAACGAATCGAGAGACGGATGGTGAATACGTTGGAATAGTTCGAATTGACCAAAGTTTCATCAAAACGTTTAAGCAGACTTTGCAAGAACTGATTACTGCTGGAAAAGCTGATATTTGGTGGGAAGACGTTTTGTATTCGTTTATATCAAAGCAAGTACCGATCCATTACTTCGATGTAGCTGGCACATTTTGGACAGAAGTGGATACCCTTCGAGATTACCATTATCTGCAAAATTGGATTACTAGTCAAGACAGGTTCATGCCGAACTAAATATATTTGTCTTCCAGTTATGAATAGAATGACTGATCCTAAATCCTTTGATGAAACAAAGTTTCAACGCCTATGGAAAACTAAAAATAAAGATGATGAGTGGTGGTCGTCTTTTGTCACAGCTCCTTTAGGTATATTACTCAATATGATTGTTGTTGATTGGTCAATTATAAATCCCAATCGATTGACTACCTTATCTTTTATTGCTTCGTTATTTGCAGCGGCTTTCATTTTGCCGTATGCATATCAAAACTTTGTCACCGCTGCAATACTAATTCAACTTAGTCATATTTTAGATTGTATGGATGGTCAAATGGCTCGGTATCGGGGAATTTCATCTCCAGCTGGTTCCTTTTATGATAAGATTACCGATTACATCAAGATATTCCTTTTATTTGCTGCAGTTTCTTTTACAGTATTCGAAGAAACTCACAATATAACGGTTGTTTTCCTCGGTTTTACAGCAACTTTTTTTTACACGCTGCGTTCTTACATTAAATATGTAACGTTAAGTATTCGCGTTGAGAACGATCCGGAATATTTTAAAAATGGATTAAATGCCGAAGTTGAACTTTCAGCGGGACCTGATTTCAGTTTGAGAAATAATTTACTTTGGCTTTTAAGAGAACAACGCAAATTCTTTCAATTTGATGAAGGTGTGTTTGTATTCCTTATTTCAGCAGCACTTCTGTTACATGAACTACTTCCATTGCTTTGGATCCTCGCAATAAGCCAATTATATTACGGTTTTATGAAAGCTTTACAGCGAGGGTTTCAAATTCAGAAATCAAAATATCGAGAAATGCGTTACCATTTTAAGAAATAATCAGTTGAATTATTAGCGTAAGACAGAATTTGAGTAATCGTGGAAGATATACTGGCATTCATTAAAGAAAAATACAAAAAGCGTTGTTCAATAAACCAGGCCTTTGTAATTGGAATCAATGGAATTGATTGTTCGGGAAAAACAACTTTTGCCAAGTCAGTGTCCCAGTATTTTACTCATCATAATATTGAAAATGATCATCTTGATATTGACAATTATAATAATCCAACTGTTGAAAGCGAAACCTACAAAGCATTTGTATCTGGCTCATGGGACGTAGAAGATCTGAATAAGTATTACGAATTGATCATTAACAATAGTGACGTAATCCAGGCCGTTTCAGAATCCAAAAAAAAATACCCTGTTGTTATTTTGGAGGGCATATTTATTTACAAACCACAATTGGTGGATCTTTTTGACCTCAAGATATATTTGGACATTGATATTTCTCTTGCACGAAAGAGATTTGCAAAGAGAAGGAGCCTAAAACAAGATAAGCGACCTTTTGAGATCTATGATGAAATATGGATGCTTTCCCATTCCAGATATGAGTCAGAAGTTCATCCAAAACTGATAAGTAATTTAGTAATTGATTATCATGATGAAAGTAATGGATATTTCTAAAACACCGGCCAAATACCAAATATAAAATTGTTTTGGCCATGAACAACACTTTGTACTGTCAAGGTGGAGGTCGAGGGCTCCCTGCCCCCGTCCACCCCCTTTTATTTATTTCAATCGCGGCAGGCGGTGAATCCCTTGGGTCCCATTCGAGGATAAATCTACAGTAGTGATTGGGCATTTAGTTCTGGTACATAAAATCAATTCCAAGTAAATTTTGTCGCATGTTAACTAAATTTATATTAAACATTCTAACACTCTGTCTGGCATGCATGTCAGTATTTATCCCAATTCTTACTCCTTTTCATTTGATGCAGGAACACCACTGGAAACCTGCCCCGGAGATTGAGTATTGCAATCAAAATTGTTCCGATGCTACCCATCATCAACATAAAATTGAATGTGATTGGTTTGCACCCATAATCAGTGATTTGAATTTCCTTTTTAATTCCAATACCTGCAATTTAAATCCAGAAAACCCCGTGTCATCGACTATAGCTGGTCCCTACCGGAAACCATTAGTTTTCTGTATAAATATTTCCAGAGCTCCCCCTTCTTTCCTTTAGTTTTTATACCTCGTTTAAAAAATAATAACACCGGGAGACCTTCATGGGAAAGGCATTTGCCATTCTACTTACCTTACATTTTACAGTTTATGGACAGACTGCAGCATATTTAAATCTGTCATTCGGCGGTTTGTTCGTGGCTGGAATATCTACATTAGATGAGCCAAATCTTGATATCATTCAGGGAGGAGCACACGACCCTAAAAAACGCGGGTTTACTGTCCAGAATCTTGAACTGTCCATGACCGGGGCTGTCGATCCGTGGTTTTATGCAGAAACACACTTGATCTTTCAAATAGATCCGGAAGGGGAATCAATTCTGGAAGTGGAAGAAGCCTTCATGGTAACTAATAGTATGCCTTTTGGACTCCAGGTGAAAGCGGGTACTTTTTTTACTGAGTTTGGCCGACTTAATCCACAGCATCCCCATGTCTGGTCCTTTGTAGATCAGCCAATTATTAATAATCGCTTATTTGGCGGGGACGGTTTGCGCGGACCCGGTGTGAGACTTTCTTGGTTAACTCCTCTAACCTGGTATTCAGAATTAATAACAGGAATCCAGAATGCCAATGGAGAAACGATGGTTAGCTTTCTGGCCTCGGATGAAGTAAAAACATTGGGTGAATATTCCCATATTGACCGGAAAGTCCAGTCCATGCGGGATGTATTATGGTCAAGTCGCTGGCTGAATTCCTTTTCACCCATGGAAACAATCACTGCCAATCTAGGTGTTTCAGGGTTGTGGGGGCCCAACCGTGCCGGACAAAAAACCCAGACATCCATTTTGGGGATGGATATATATGCAAAATGGAAGCCATTAACCAACAACCGGGGATTCCCCTTCGTAGCTTTTCAAACAGAAGTTCTATCCCGATTCTATGAAGTTATTGATTCTACAGCTATCAAAACAAAATTGGAAACAGTAAAAGACCAGGGATATTATGGACAGGTTCTCTGGGGATTCAAGCTTGGATGGGTCCTGGGACTTAAAGTAGAAAATGTCTGGGGGAAAGTTGGCCAAACGGATGATCCCGTTCGGGGTGACCGGACCCGTTGGGCCAGCAACCTGACTTGGTACCCATCAGAATTTTCCAAACTCCGTCTAAATTACAACCTTGAGAAATGGGAAGATCAGGGACAATTACAGACTGATCATTCCTTATGGATTCAATTTGAATTTCTAATCGGGCAGCATGGCGGTCACAAATTTTAAAGGTTCTAAAATGAGTATGAAAACACGATTAATTGCTTTGTTAATAGTAGCACTTGCTTTCAATTCGATGGCAGCGGCCAAACGATTACAGGTAGTTACTACCACAACTGATCTTAAGGCTATAACCGAAGCGGTCGGTGGAGAATATGTCAACGTGACCAGCATTAGCTCTGGGAAACAGGATCCTCACTTTATTGAAGCAAAACCGAGCTACATCATTAAATTGCGTAAAGCGGATTTATTCATCCAGATCGGGCTTCAGCTTGAAATCGGCTGGGTATCACTAATTTTAAAGGGTTCACGAAATAGTAAGATTCAAATGGGAGCACGGGGTTTTCTGGATGCATCTGAAAATATTGAAAAGTTGGAGATTCCCACAGGACCCGTGGATAGATCTTTGGGGGATGTGCACACTGAAGGTAATCCTCATTACTGGTTAGATCCTTATAATGGTCGCTTGATGGCACATACAATAACACAAAAGCTATCACAGCTGGAACCTGAGTATGGGGCATACTTTGAGCAACGGAAACAGGTATTTGTTAACAGTATAGATGTTGCCATGTTTGGACCTGATCTAATAGAAAAGTTCCCAGCAGATACCCTGTGGAAATTTTACACCCAGGGTAATTTTGAAGAATATCTTAAAAATAATAATATCGCTTTAAATACGCAAGATGGTTGGGCTGCTCAAATGTATTTTGCAAAAGGTTTAAAAATTATTACCTACCATAAAAGCTGGACTTATTTTCTTAAAAGATTTGGAATCACAGCCGTTGCCCAAATGGAACCTAAACCAGGCGTTCCTCCCTCACCCAAACATATATTACAGCTTATCCAAATTGCCAATGATCATAACATACCGATAATATTAATGGAACCTTTTTATAGCGATAAGGCTCCTAACCTTGTCTCCAGAAAGACAAATGCTAAAGTATTAAAACTTGGCTATTCAGTAAATGGTGATCCTGGTACGAATGATTATGTCAATTTAATGAACAATATTGTTAATAAAATTTCAGCTATTTTAGCTGAATCAACCTCTGAAAGGTAGCATAATTATGCTGGATTTATTATTTTGGCCATTCTTGGCTATTTTGATTATTGCCGTGATTCATGCATATCTGGGATTGCATGTAGTTAAAAGAGGTGTCATCTTTGTTGATCTGGCCATGGCCCAAATGGCTGCTTTGGGAACTACATTTGGATTTATTTTAGGTCTGCATCCAAACCAATTACCCATATTTTTCGTGGGATTGGGATTTACAATGCTGGGGGCAGCAATATTTGCTATTCTTAAATTCGAAAAAAGACAAGTTCCCCAAGAGGCGATTATTGGAATTACATATGTGGTATCAGCTGCAATGATGCTTTTATTACTGAGTAAATTAGCCGAGGGCGCTGAACATATTGACAACCTGCTGGTTGGATCAATTTTGTTTGTTACTCCAATCGAAGTACTTAAAATCTTTCTTCCTTACTTGGTAATAGGCTTTATCCTAACATTATTTCACCAGAAATTTTCTTCCCTTTCTCAAGCATATACAGAATCCCGGCATTTGGACCGTAAAGAAAATTTATTGAATTTTCTATTTTATGTAATTTTCGGTCTAGTCGTTACCTTATCCGTGAAGATTGCTGGAATCTTCCTGGTCTTCTCATTTTTAATCATTCCTGCAGTTATAGCAAAAATGTTTACCCGCAACTTCAAATCTGAAATAATTTTAGCTACAAGTTTCAGCATATTTGGGAGTGTTACAGGATTATGGGCCTCGGTAATATTGGATATTCCCACCGGAGCTTCAATAGTTGTATCGTTAGGGTTAATGTTGGTTTTTGCCTCCGGGTATAAAGTTGCCAGGAACTGAGAAAATCAGGATCAATATAAACAACGACTTCATATTTCGCAAATTTGGATTGAATACTTTATTATGAAAATTTCACCCAAAAATATTTATATACACAAGAACACCTCGGGGAGACATACCCCTCTTCCCGGCTCCACAGTTTGTGATACAATGTATTAAGTACACTGAAAAAAAGAACCATTATCAACATAAATAAAAATTGAAACGCTAAAAACTAAGCTATTTTAAGTATCCCTGAATTATATGTTGTACCAAGCCTTGAAGTCTTGCAAATCTTGCGCTGATCATGGTGGTGATATTTTTCATAACAATGAATCCCAGGTTCTTGTTATTATCACATAGTTCCCGTATTTTATCAGCCTGAAGTTGAAGAAGATGAGTGTCTCCTACAGCATACGCTGCAAGAGTATATTTGTAGGGTTTTGTAAAGGCAGACCAACCAAGATAGCCATTCTCTTTTATTGTATCCATGGTCAAGTCCATAGGAGCATTTAAATGGTTAACAGAAAATTTCAATTTAACTTCTCCTTTACTTACGATATACATAAACGTTGCATTATCTCCAGCACAGAAAATTTGATCGCCATCTTGGAATTTTACTATCCGACCAAATTTTGAAATTTTGTCTAATTCCTGTGAATTTATTCTACTGAAAACGCTCGATTCTTTTATTAAATCAATCATGATTGCTTTTCTTCTTTCTCCTAATTCTTATACCGTTCACCATGTCTAACATCGATAATAATCTCCACAGAAATCATGAGGCCTGATCACTCCTGTCCTGATTCAATCTCTTTAGGTTGCCTGAAAATCTTTATGTATTCCACAAGATAGTGGATTTGGTACTGTTTGAAAGTATTTCCCCATGCCGGCATTAAAACCGATTTGTTTATCCCCCTGCCACCCTGAGCAATCGCCTCAAAAAGTTGTTCATCTGAAAACGATTTCATATAGATGCTGTCGGATAAATTTTTCGGTCTTATTTCCAAATTATAAGCATTAAATCCATCTCCTTTTCCGGATTCACCGTGACAGACAGAACAGTATTTTGTATAAAGGTGTTTCCCCTGGCGTTGTTCATATGTGAGGCTCACATTGTTCCCAAAAGGATCGGAAAGGTTTTTCCTCTGCCGATTAGAATCAGCACAAGAAAACAAGATCAGACTAATTGTCACTAATACTACGGAAAATTTTATAAATGTCATTTCAAATTCAAAATATAAGCTGTGATTTGCTTCGCCTCTTCATCAGTCAGACCTGCATTGGGGTCTATAGTATCTGGACGATATTTTTGAGGATTTTTAATCCAGTTATAGATCCACCCAGGTTTCGATCGTTTTCCGGTTTCATTAAAAGGCGGTCCAACATAACCACCCTTACCATCTACCTGGTGACAGGATACACAACCATAAATATCATTAACTAGTTTCTTTCCCCGCTGCACAACCTCCTCATTCATCTTAATTTCTACTTCATCAATCTCATCATTCACAAAAACCGTACTTATGTAATCGCTCAGGTATTCTATTTCAGATTCTTGTAAAAATAAATTGGGCATACGTTCCGTCAGTGTAGGACGCAGTGTATAAGGAATTTCAAAATAATGCTTCATCCAGTCTAAATGCACCCGGCTGCCTTCCAGGGTCAAGTCTGATGCCAGTAGATATCCTTTTCCATTAATCACATGGCAGGAGAAACAACTGTATTTATCAACCAGTTGCCCAAACATCCCTTGCGGTTCGTATGTAGATATTGCTGATTCGGGAGGTAAATAATTAGAGGGTATCTTTTTGTCATTCATTGAGAGCAAGGCAACTGTAATTGCTTTTAATTCCTTTTCCTCAAGGTCAAAGATAGGCATGCGGGAATTTTCCAGGAATTGGTGTGGATTTTTGATCTTTTCGTAAATGTAGGCAGTACGGGTATGGACAATATCCACATCACCAAATTCCAATTCCGGCTGCGGTTTGCTGCCTATATTGGTTAGAACCGGTCCCATATTTCTACCAATACCTTGTACATTAAGTTCGTGACACCCCATGCAATTGTAATGGTTGAACAGCTCCAACCCCTTCTGATAAAAACCGGGAACGGGTGTGTGCACTGCTTCAATGGAGTCCTCCTCAATATCCCAGTCCTGGAATTCAGACAGTATATATGCAGTTACTGTCTTGGTCTGTTTCTCTGAAAAACCATATTGAGGCATGGGTACCCCGGCGTGGAATTCTCTCGGATTACGGATATAATTATAGAGCCATTCGTGTGTAACCTCAGAAGCAATCTTTCCGATTTCAGGCGCCAGATGTCCACCTTTACCGTTGATTTGATGACAGCTGATACAGCGCGCTTCACGGAAATGTTTGGCGCCCATATTCACCCAGTCATCATCAGGCCACTCTTTTTTAAGTTCATCCGGTAAAGGAATTATTTCAACTGTTTCAGGATAGGTGTCAAAACTCATGAGAAAATCAGCCAGAATGTCAACTTCTTCCATATTCAAACGGAAGTCCGGCATTTTTGCCGTCACATGAACTGACCGGGGATCTGTTAGCCAGCGGACTAACCAATCCCGTGACCGTTTCTTGCCAACCCCATCCAATGGAGGAACATATTCCGGTTTAAAGCCTGGTAGAATGTGACACGCCACACAGTTTAATTCCTGCATTAATAACCTTCCTTTAGAAAGAAGTGGTGCATCATTTACTGTTACTTCCTTGTGGCACGTTCCACAGCCGGCTTCCGTAAACGGTAACGGCAGCATGGGACTATCCCAGAATTCTTCATGGCCTACAGATTCCTCCACAGTCGTAGCGATTCCTTGTCCATTGTGACAGGGTGTACAGCCGAACTCTTCAGAATCATGGTACATGATCGGATGCGGTTTGAAAGGCGCCGGTATATCTACCAGTTTTTGATTGGATATTCCAACGTGACAGGACGTACATCTGTCGGTGACCCCCAATTCGGGCAGCCAAATCTGTTTTATACCAATCTCTACCGGCTTGATGCGGCGCGGTTGATCCTTTATAAGCCGGTTAAACTCTTTCTGGTATGCACGCCACTCGCTAAAGTAATCCTTTGTGGGCGATATGGCAAGTACCCCTAGGAATAATAGTGAGGTAATTGCAAAAACTGTACTTTTATCCTTTACCTTGTTTGTCAACATCAATATATACCTTCAATCCAGGGCCATGCCCAACGCCAGTACGGTCCCCGGAAAAACACACCGATCACTGTCAGTACAAACGCCAATAAAACAAACCAGGTCATTATCCAGTTCGTAAGGGATATGTGACGCATCCAGCTAATGAATTTTATGTCAGATTTAATAAAGTAGGGTAGTATCATCAGGCAGTATATGAAAAGCGTGGGAATAGAAATTGCCATGGCATGAAAGAAAGAAAAAAGAGCAACAAGGAACACGACAACAAAGGTTAATACGAATAATGTTTTTTTCTGATCACTTTCCCACAATCTTTCCGCTTTAGCGTTGATTTGAAAATACGGCATAACGAACAGGGAAATAATGACAAGTGCTGGAATCAAGACACCAGCTACCACCGGCGGAAAGTAGTGAAGCAGTTCCTGCAGACCGAGAAAATACCAGGGTGCTTTTGCCGGAACTTCGGTATGGAGCGGATTAGCAATAGCCCCTAGGGGCGCATCAAATAATAGGGAAATGATTACCAAAATAATGGTAACAATCTGAAAACAGATGATCCCCCGTACAACCAGGTGGGGGAATGTCATGACCATCTCGCTATCTTCGGATTTTACATGAGCAGACACATCCCGCTTGATAAAAGCTATACGTTTTGGCACTGCTTTCACTTCAGCGTCAATTGTCGTTTGAAAATCTTTTTTACTCATTATCTGGAATTTGCTCTGATCTTTTTCTAAATAATGGTGTTACCCCGCCATCCTTTCGCACGCGCCAAAAATGAACACCAATCAAACCAGCGGCCGCCAAGGGCAAAATAACACAGTGCAATACGTAAAATCGTATCAATGTGTTTTCCCCGATATTATTCCCACCTAAAAGCAGGAATTTTAACTTTGGTCCTATAACCGGAGCCGCATCTGCCATATTTGCTCCTACACTCACCGCCCAGTAAGCCAGTTGATCCCATGGTAAAAGATAACCGGTGTAACTTAAAAGCAATGTTAAGATCAAGAGCATTATACCCATTCCCCAATTAAATTGTTTTGGGGTTTTGTATGCACCGGCATAAAAAACACGTAACATGTGTAAAAACACAGCCGCTACCATCGCATGGGCTGACCAGCGATGCAGATTACGTATAAAAACACCATTGGAAACCGCAAATTGTAAGTCCTTCATATCCCAGTATGCCTGCGGGACCGAAGGGTGATAATATAGCATCAGGTAGATTCCAGTTAGAGTCAGGATGACAAACAGAGAAAAGGATATGAATCCCAAATACATTGTGGCACCGAAATGAAGGGTTTCACGTTTTGTCTTGACTGGTAATATGTGCAGAAATAAATTGTTGAAGATCACCATAGACCTGCCCAGATTCGTCGAAAAATTCCTTGTACGGAAAATGGATTTCCAGAACTCAGACGAGATGATAATTTGGTATAGTCTTCTCATGTTTAAACTCTCAGTAAATAATCATCGCTCACTGTAATTGCCGTATCCACTATCAATTCTCCGCGATCATTTATCTCTATTAACACCCGTTGAAGTGGTTTTGGCGCAGGACCGCTCAACACTTCCCCGGAAAGATTGAATATACTGCCATGACAGGGACAGGAAATCTTTTCATCTATGGACCGGTATTGAGTAATACAGCCCAGATGACTGCACACAGAAGAAATTGCAAAGAAAGCACCCGTTTTTTGTCTGATAATAAATACTTTTCGCTTGGAATCAGTCGTAACACTGCCAGGCGAAAAATCTTCAGGCATACCCATTCTAAAACGTGTGGGAATTTCAAAGAGGACATTCGGTTTCATATAACGTACAGTTAATACAGATGCACCTCCAATGGAAACAGCCACCGAACCGATACCAATCTTCCAGATAAAGTCCCTGCGGGATACATTTTTCTGATTATCTTTAGACATAACTCACATCACCTATTGTGTCGAACCCCTCCATGGTAATGCATCCTGTAGGACATCGCTTGGCGCAGAGACCACAACGGATACAAATGGTTTCATCTTTGAGCATCACTGCGCCATATTTTTGCGGACTGTCAGCGGTACGTCCTATGACGAATTCACTCTCATTTTCTGAAAAATACTCCAACGATTCATCTGAAAATGATAAACGATCAAACCGGACCAATTCAAAGCAATCTTCCGGGCAGACATCTACACAACCACCACAAAGAATACATTCTGTTCCCATTTCTGGTTTGCCGTTGAATTCCGTATTAATCCAACACCTGAGGCAGCGTTTTGCTTCACGCATAGCCAGCTCTTCATCAAAACCGCTTTCAACTTGTGCAATACCAATACGACGGTCAATTTCCAACGCAGGTACAGGTTGACGAGGAATTTTTTCAAATTCTTCATATTGGGTATAACTAAACGTATCATGAACAGTTATCTGGACGGTATCATTAGCCTTTTCCTGATAGCCGCTGAGATAGAGATCGATGGAAGTTGCTGCTCTTTTTCCATCAGCGATAGCTTCAATGGCTATGCGTGGACCAAAAGCCACATCGCCACCTGCATAAATACCCGGCGCTGTGGTCGCCAGGGTTTCTTTATCAACCTTTATCGTATTCCCCGGTGAAATCTCAATATCGTCTGATGGTTGCAGAAAATCAAGATTAGGAACCTGCCCGATAGCCATAATAACGCTACCTGCTTCCATAAACTTTTCAGAGCCCTCAGCATACTTAGGATTAAACCGACCGTTCTCATCAAAAACAGATAAACAATCAACGGTTTCCAATCCGATTACTTGCCCATTTTTACCTATTATTCTATTAGGTCCCAAGGATGGGTGGAGCTGAATATTTTCTTCAAGAGCTTCGTTAATTTCAACTTCTGTCGCCGGCATTTCCGCAAGTGATTCGAGACAAACCAAATGAACTTCCCGAGCACCGAACCGGACTGCTGTCCTAGCCACGTCAAGCGCTTCGGTGATATTGGTAGCCACTTCCTGTATCGGTTCCTGACGAATTGCTGTCCGTGCCACATCGAAGGCCACGTTGCCTCCCCCAATGACAATAATCCTGTCGTCCAAATGAACATTGTATCCCAGGTTTACATTTAATAGAAAATCAATACCTTTAAGGACGCCATCCAAATCCACTCCTTCAATCATTAGGTCCCGGCTGCGGGTGGCGCCTGTAGCAATAAATACAGCTTCATATCCGTTATCTTTAAGATCAGAGAGTGTAAAATCCACACCCAAGCGTTTTCCTAGTTTCAGGGTAACACCCAGATTCAAGATGGCATTGATTTCCATCTGAACTAAGTTTCTGGGTAACCTGTATTCCGGAATTCCTAAACGCAGCATCCCGCCTGTCACTTCCTGAGCATCGAAAACAATCACTTGGTATCCCATCAGGGTCAGATCATGAGCAGCCGTAAACCCGGCTGGGCCAGCACCGATAACAGCAACCATTTTATTCTTTTGTTTAATCTGTTTCAATGCCGTACCGATCTTATGAATATCCATAAGACTTTCTACACCATACCGCTCACACACAAAGCGTTTCAAAGCACGGATGCTTACCGGAGCGTCCAATTCCTTGCGGCGGCAGGCATCCTCACAAGGTGCATTGCAAATCCGTCCGCAAATAGACGCAAAAGGGTTGGGTCTGCGTGCAATGGTGTACGCTTCTTCATATTTTCCCTGAGCAATCAGATTTACGTATCTTCCAGCTTCTGTATTTATGGGACATGCCTGAGCACAGGGAAAGTTTTCACCCAGCCAATCCACATTTACCGCTTTTCTTATATTATTTTCCACTACAACTCGTCCAGTCTATTAACTCAATAATTTTGTTATTCATATTCCTCCCATGGGAACAATGTTATTAAATAGGCTAAAATAGAATTGATCTCTTCTTTTGTCAAGCGTTCTTCCCAGTAGACTTTCATTTTATCTGCCAAGTTATTTAACTGCGGAATAAATGTCACTGACATACGAGAAAGAATCCGTGTACCACATCTAACGAAGCAAGTTTTAAATGGAGTGTATCGCCTAGATTTACACGAATAACCGGCGGTTCAAAAGCATATTGACGGGCTTTAACAATTATATGATGACTTGTTGGTTCCAACGTGATTTGCATTAGCAGTGCGCCCGTTAGACTTCCTAAAATGGTAATTAATACAATGCCTGCTGTCTTTCCTAACCTGCTTGTCATAAGTTTATCTGCCGTCACTATTTATCATTAGGAACGAGATTGTTATTGGGTTAACGCCGCTTTAATGTGAAATTAGCTTCTACTTCACCTTCTGCCGGAACCTCGATCTCAACTGATTGGTTCTTTAACCTTTCATGCCAGACCTTTAAGATATACTTGCCGGCGGGTATCCCCTTAATCTCATACGTGCCAGCTTTATCGGTTTTGAAAAAGTAGGAGTTTTGTAAGACCAGAACCCACGCTTCCATTTCGGGATGAACATTGCAAAGTATAACAGAAACACATCCTATTTCGTTGAATGTGTACGATCGCATTTCACCTTTAGGCCAGGTACCCAGGTTCATTTTCTCCGCACACTTATCGGGAGTGAATACATTGTGTAGTACATCGTCGCTGTTTTTAAAGTCAACCGTCGTACCTTTTACAATCGGAAGTACGTGAGGTAGGAACTCCAGATTTACTTGGTCCATAATAGTAGGTGCTTTCGTTGTAGTATCCGGTTCATCAACCTTCTCAACGTAAACCACAACTCCCCGGCTATCACGAACTCCTTTGCAGGCAACGGTGCCTTTTATGACTCCGGAATATAGCGGTTGAGCAATTATAAAAAATGAAATTATGCAAATTACTACATATCGCATGGCCGTTTACTCCTCTTTGTTTGATTGATTACTGGACAGTAAGCGAGAACTCTTCGTCCATCTCATCACCATCGTCGAGCATGAACTCGAAATGGATATCATATGTCCCAGTTTCCGTAAAAGTGTGGGTACCCCGGTAGTGTCCGGCTTCGTCGGTGTCTTCTGAAGTCTCCATCTCTACATGGCCTGTTGCTCCTTCTTTAATGATCTCCACATGGGGTGTAAGACCGCTCATATGTTCGTCGTCATCTTCTACCTTAAAAAGGAAACTAATAGCCGTATTGACGGTGGCCGGATTCGGGATGTAGGTCATAGTCACTTCGATGGTATGGTGGTCATTTTCGGTTGAGTTCTTGTCACCACAGCCCGTAACCAACAAAGCGAAAGTTATCAGTATGCTGATAGCTGCAAATGTTAATCTGGTCATTGTTATTTTACTCCTTATTTTATGATTGAATGTTGTATTAGAAAACAAAGTCCATTCCCAGAGAAAGATTATCGAATTCAACGTTATCGGGGTCAAATCGGCTTTCTATAATGAACTTTATATTCGCTGTGTACAAAGCGGTAATATGGGCGGTGATTTGCCGGAAGGAATCAAAATCGTCCGGGTCGGCCTGTTCAAAACGTAGAACGCCAATAAGCCAGGGGTAGATCATGTGATTACCTTCAACAAAAAAGAGGGTATACTTTTCTTCCTGCAGGTTTTCACCCACATACGCGGCATCCGTTCCGGTTATCACCCCTCCGAACAGGTTTAAATCCCGCAGAAAGAGATTAAAATCAACGCCAAAACGTGAAAAATCCACGTCCTTACTACTACTGACGCCGGTGCCGGAATATCCAAACGCGGAGATGGCTAGGGATTTTTCAGCCCAGTTGTACCCTTTCGGTCCATAAATATCTCCTTCCGAGCTTCCGTCATAGGCCATACCGCCCAACTTATAGCCTACTCGAAAATATATGTCCTTGGCAGAATTATTATCTTCTTCAACACCGTTACCGTTGATAACACCAAGAACATACCGTAGTCTGCTTTTCAGAATTCCGCTGGCTTCGGCGCCAAGCTGGAAGGCCTCAATTCCAAACGGTCCCGCTCCATGAGCGTGTTCTTGAAGGAAATTGGAGCCCATGGACGGCGCATAGGTATTAAAAGCAAACGCCGCCAATGTCAGCGCTCGATGATTGGTGATGAAGGGGACAATGTCTGGGACGAACTGTCCAACTCTCAGGTATAGGGCGTTGTAGGGTAGAATCTTGGAGAACATGTTATCAAATTTGAGATAAAGACGGTCTAAACTCCCAACTTCGCCACCCTCAAACAAATGTGCGCCGACATAAAACGATATGTCCTCGCCGAGCGTTCCTCCTGTCATGATCTGTAAAGCCGGCTGGGTGAATTCAGCGTACTTAGTATCCTCCTGCGACACATATTTAAATCCGGAACGTATCCTGAAAGAAACCGGCGAAGTTCCGGGGATTGAGCCAGGCCAGATTGCTTTTGGCCAAACGCGTTTATACCCTTCCGAACCAAGACTAACAGGTTCCTCTTTAATAGATTCTTCTTCCACCTCCGGCATTTGAAAACCATTCAGCCGATATGCCTCCCCAAATGGAGTCAATTTGGGAAAACCGACATGACAAGTTGCGCAACTGGTTTTATATTTACGAGAAAAGCTTGGGATTGCCTGCGCCCGGTCAGGAAGAATTATTAAACAAATTAGGAATGCCCCTACCCCTAATCTTAGTAATTTGTTAGGATTTGACACTGAAATATCTCCTCTTTTCATCATTTAATTCTACAGATTACTTTCTAATAAGCAAATAATCAATAGCAATTAATGTGCCAAATATTTAATTCCTTCATCAAATATTCATTTATCAGAAG
The DNA here is from genome assembly GCA_022561485.1 of Fidelibacterota bacterium. Lineage (GTDB taxonomy): Bacteria > Fidelibacterota > Marinisomatia > Marinisomatales > TCS55 > JADFRD01. Next base: position 21,695 of record JADFRD010000021.1, read on the forward strand.
AGCGAGATAAAATTCAAGATAATTACAAGATGATCTGAAACCTATTTACTGCAACTATTAATGTGGCAGTAGAACTAATAATGTTGCACTCTATGGAAAATAATACAGATTAACCTGTGACTCGAAAATCTTGAGACCGAATGCCGAATTTTCTCATAAGGCGCTGAAAGCTCTGGCGTTCGATCTCCGCCATAGATGCAGCTTTGGTTACATTTCCACCGGCAAGTTTAAGAATATAACGTACAAACTGTTCTTCGAATACACGTACTGCTTCAGATCGAGCTTCCTTTAACTTCACTGACTTAATTGGAACCTTATAATCCATCGAAGAATCGACTTTGTAAAAATAGAGCGGTAAAGACCGTGATGTGATGACATCCCCTTGTTCCTGAGTAACAGCAGTGGTAATAATATTTTTTAACTCCCGAACGTTGCCGGGATAATCGTAAGACATGAGGTCTTTCATTACCTCGTCGGTAATTGTTTTAATATGTTTTTTCATTGCCTTGTTTTCTTTAGCTATAAAAAAGTTGATCAGACTGGGTATATCATCTTTCCGTTGACGCAGCGGCGGCAAATGGATATGAAATACATTAAGCCGATAAAATAAATCCTCACGAAATTCCTCTTTTTTCATTAATTTTTCTATATCCTGGTTGGTTGCTGTAATAAACCGGGCTTCCACTGCCACCGGTTTATTAGAACCAACAGGGACAAACTCCCGTTCTTCCAACACGCGGAGGAATCGTTGCTGAAGGAGTATTGGCATATCTCCGATTTCATCAAGGAATATCGTTCCCTTCCCGGCAATTTTAAATTTCCCCTTTTTATGATCAATCGCTCCGGTAAATGCCCCCTTTTTATGACCAAATAGTTCACTTTCCAACAGGTTTTCCGGAAGAACCGTGCAGTTGATACCAAGGAAAGGTTCACTGTTGTGGTTTCCGGCTCGATGGATCGCTTTGGCCACGAGTTCCTTTCCAGTCCCACTGTCCCCTGTAATAAACACATTAGTAGTATTGGGGGTGTTAGCTACCAATCCAATGCTTTTAAATATTTTTTGCATAGAGGGATGACTGCCAATCATCTCATTTTCATGGTAACTGTCTTTTACCTCCAATTCAAGATCTTGTAATTCCTTTTTCAAATTCACTACATTTAGAGCACGAGAGGCAACTACCCGCAGGTTAATAATATCCAAAGGCTTTGTGATATAATCAAAAGCTCCCAGTTTCATAGCTTCTACTGCAGTATCCATGGTGCCATAGCCGGTGATGATTATTATCGGAATATCAATCCCTTCAGCAGATACTTCCTTTAGAACGGATAAACCGTCTTTTTTGGGCATAGTAATATCCATGAAAACTAAGGATGGTATTCCTGCCTTTATCACCTTGAGGGCTTCTTCTCCGTCTACCGCTGTAATCACTTTGCCTTCATTCCTAAATGTCTTTTTAAAGGCATATAAAATATTCTTTTCATCATCAGCGATCAGTATGACCGGTTGTTTCGGTTTATTCATTCTTTAATCCTCAAAGGTAAAATCATGGTAATTGTTGTACCCTGACTTTCTTCACTTGATGCAAAGATAATACCATCGTGAGTTTCAACCACGCGGCGAGCCATCGATAAACCAAGACCAGTGCCATTAATTTTTGTAGTGTAAAAGGGATCAAATATTTTAAGCAGATTCTCTTTTGGAATCCCAGGACCATCATCTATAATAGTTAGCATTATAATTCCATCAGTCTGTTCTAAATTAATTACATTTTGTATTGATTGCTTAATTTCAGAAATGTTCACGGATTTCTTAAAGTCGTTTTGAGTTTTAAAATATCGAACACTAATTTTGACGTTTCCTTTATTCCCTAAAGCTTGATAGGTATTAAGAAGAACATTTGAAACAGCTTCACTCATAAGAGTATAATCAATTTGAATTCTCGGCAGATTCTTCTGTATGTCAAGTTCTGTATGTATGTTGTGGCTTTTGAATTGATGCTGGTACAGTTTCATACATTCATGGATCAAGTCACCGAACTTGATCCGCTGCTTATTCAGGGTCGTGGGTCGAGCAAAAGATAATAAATCCTCAGTGATTTTATTAATACGACTCGTAGCATTGAGTACCACATCTAACGATTCTTTATCTGATGCTTTAAGTGTATCGGACTCCCGCAATAGCTGCAGTAACATATCTGTTGATGTTAACAAGTTCCGGATTTCGTGAGCGATGACAGCTGCCATTTCACCTGTGGAAGCAAGCTTTTCTGATTGTAAAAGTTGATTTTGTAATTCAATTCTATGGGTGATGTCAGATAATATTTTAAGGTACGCCTTTTTCCCTGAATAAAGTTTGATGGGTATATCATAAACCTCATAGGTTTTTTCTATATTTTTTTCGTCTGTTATCTGAAACTCTTGTCTGTGCGTCCCAGGATTTCCATTCGTATTAATAATTGAACAGTTCGCACACATTTCGGAAATATTTATCACGTCGCAACATTTTTTTCCAATAACTTCATCGGAGGAGAGTCTTGTTATTTGTTCAATCTTCGTACTTGCAGCAAGTATTGTCTGATCTTGATCAACTAACATTAATGTACCGGGAATATTATTAAAAATGGTACTGAGTTTATTTTTTTCGTCCAGCAATTCCTGTGTTCGAGCAGCTACTCGATTCTCCAACTGCGTGCTGTAGTCTTTAAGTTTCTCATCACGTTCATTAATGGCTTCCGCCATGAAATTGAATTTCTCTGCAAGTTTTTCGATTTCATCACCAGTCATAATCTCGATTCTGTGAGATAAATCTCCTTTGGAAATAATATTTGCTCCTTCCTGAAGCTTTCGGATGGGATTAACAAATTGCCTGGTAGCAAGTACACTTAACACAAAGGCAATGAATATAAACAGTACAGCAAAACCAATATACCAAAGTCCTAATGTATTGATGGGGCTGAATAAAACTGATCTTGGTTGGCTGATACAAAAGTAATATTTCTTGTTAAGCCCCAGTGCGCCAATTTTCAGAGGGGTGTGAAACATTGCATTTCCATTAGCAGTAATGAACATCCCCGGTATATCAGAAAGTATTTTGTCTACCTCATTATCAGGAAAATCAAATTGCAAATTATGATCCATTGCCTCTGCAAGCAGCTGATTCCACCTTTTCTTTTTCTGGCTATGATAAAGATAATGTCCATCATCATCCACAATAGAAACCGTATAAGCGGTTATCGGATCCAGTGTTGTTTCAATAATGGAAAAAATTTCATTAGCGAAAATATCCGTTATTAGAATTCCCTCCAGATCCCCGTGTTCATCCCGATACGCTCTGGCAAAACTGAACGCTGCATACGTATTTTGTTCTATTGGTTCCATGTATTCCACTGGTGTTAACCGCATATGACTTTTGGGTAAATCCTGAACAAGCAGTTTGTAATAATTCCAACTGTATCTACTTTCTTCTGAAAAAACCATATCTCTATTCATTGGATAGCGTTTATAACTAAACAACGCCGTTTTTGTGGAATCGGTGAGGTAAGTAATCCCGGCATATTCCGGTCGTGTGAGCATTAAATTATATGTTTGTTCTTTTACCTTTTTAACATTCAATACTTTGATAGATTCCGTATCTAACTGATCGTTTTTTGACTTAAAATTCTCCAGGATAAGATGCTGATCCATTTGAATTACTTCGGTAAGATCGCCTATACGAATATTAATTATTTCTGCCATGTGTGACAGTTCACGAACGGATGTTTCTTTAAGGGAACCGGAGATTATATTCCAGGTAATCAACCCTAACAATAAAATCGGTATAGTTGCAAATCCCACAAAAGCAATACTTAATTTTCCTTTAATCTTCAATTTAAGCAAGGACAGAAAAAATGTCATTCTCGGTTTAAATTTTTTTATGTCCGAGTATATCATCAAAGGAAGCTGGACAAATTTGATTGGAAATTAAGAGGGACAATGGATGTGTTAATTTGATGAATACTTGTTCTCATATTAACAAGTTTACAATGGTTTAAGGTTTTTTCTTTGGATTGTATCATTTTTTGTTGAAACCTAAGGGAAGCTCCTTCATGTCTGTCGACAGACAGGGAAGATTTGGGTTAATAAATCTTTAAAAAACCTAATCAACAAGGAGGCTTCACCATGTCAAAAGTAAACAGCAAAGCGAGATTGAACCAAGAATAAAGGGAAGAAACTTTCCATTATGATACCGAAGTATCATTGGTCCAGGCATTTATTCACATAGGGATCATGGCTGTAAAGGAACTTTTATATATGGAAGTAGAAGACACCCTCTATTTCTCGATAAGAAATTGGGGGCTTTATTCACTTCTTTTTATTTTTCCGAATAGACAGCCATTACCCTGACAACTTTTTCTGACTCCTATTGTCCAACACTACATTAATAAATTGAGGATGATCACTATGAAAAAAAGTCTATTATTGATTATTTACGTTACATTGTTGCTCCCAATGTTGCTCGGTTCAATTGCCTGGGGACAGGTCATAAAAGAAGAGCGTTCTGTAATTGGTTTTGATCGAGTAAATCTGAAGGGATCTGGAAAAGTAATACTTACCCAAGGCAACAGTGAAGCTCTTACCGTGGAAGCAGAAAAGGATTTGTTACTTGATATCAAAACAGAAGTGCGGGGCAGGACTTTGTACTTGGAAGTGAAAGACAGATACTGGAGGAAAGCTCACTGGTGGAGTTCGAAGAATAGAATCAAATATTACATTACTATAAAAACAGTGCGGGGATTTTCCGTCTCTGGTTCCGGAACCATAATTTCGGAAAAAATTGAAACTGATGAGTTAAAAATCAGTATCAGCGGTTCCGGGGAAATCGGCATTGAATCTCTTCAGGCTCAGGACTTGAATATACGGATCTCCGGTTCCGGAGATTGTCATTTGGCAGGAGAAGTCGATAGCCAGGATATTTCAATCAGCGGGTCAGGTTCCTACGCAGGAGAATATCTCAGGAGCGATGAAACTACTGCGCGTATAAGCGGTTCCGGAAATGCAACTGTCTGGGTGGAAAAAGGAATTGATGTACAAATCAGCGGGAGCGGAAAAGTGGAATACAGGGGAAATCCGGAAGCGGTGTCTTTCCAGAGCAGTGGTTCAGGAAAAGTCCGAAAAATCGATGGTGGTTTGGAATAGGGATGAATGGCATTGAATACAGCGACCGTATGGAAAATTATTTCGACAACTTAAACCCATATCAATATTATATATCCATATTAATTTAGTATGATATCGCGCTCTTATTTCTCATGCATTTAATATCTGTAACTACTACTATTAATGAATTTAAAGGAATTTAAGTTCTTTTGGCATGATGTTTGCTTCAGTATTAGCAAATGATAAAAAAAGGAAAAAAATCATGAAAATACTATCAATAAAACAACAAAATAAAACAGACCGGTTAAATAATAACTGGATCATATCCATTTTAATGATGACTCTGGCCTTCAGCCCTTTCTGGATGCTGATCTTATTTTAATCGATTATTACTTATTTGAGAGCAGCCAAGTTATTAAGTAATGTAGGTACATCAATAAAATGGTTAGTCGATCAAAGCATTACCTAAAATAATATAAGACTTTACGTTTCTTGAATCATGGGAAATCACGGTTACGCCTGAAAACCAAATGAAAAGAACTACTGTCTGTTAAGAAATAGTTAACAAGCACTTTGTACAATGAAAATAAATACCTACCGACATTTGTAAATATCTTTTTATTTACTTTTCCGATTTTTGCTTCTGATAAAGAATATTCGCCAATTCGATTGAATGGCGGCGATATTATTATTGACGGTTTGTTAGAAGAAACAATTTGGGATTTCGTAGGATTTAGAAATGATTTTATTCAACGTGAACCAATTGTAAATGAAAATCCCTGTGTCAATTAACACCTAAATTATATTGCGTACCTGTCTACGCTGAAGCTGCGACAGGAAAATTTTGAATATCCTCATCGTGACACTACGTATTAGGAGGCCGGTGTCCCAAACGTAGACCTACAGTACCCATGTTTGTTAACGAGTGGAGCAATGGACTTCTAATCCCTAATCCACAGGTTCCCTGCCAGTCACTAACTTATTATATCAAATGGGGTAGGCGGTAAATTCAACACGCTGTTAAAACCGGAAACCGGTATGAACCGGGTTCTGAAATACCTGCCGGTATTCTAAGGTTAAACCAAGTAAAATATCAGGCTGCATAATTTTCCATGATCACGTATGGTGTTTTCCTTTTAGCTACTGCAAAAACTCTAGACAGGATTTTATTACGGATGATATTTATCGTACTCATTTTACTATGTCCAGAGGCAACTCGTTTGGAATAGTAGCTTTTCAATTCCGGATCGCAAAGTATGGCAGAGCAGGCTGAAAGATTTAATAGTGTTTTTATTTTTTTGTTGGCCAGGTAATGAACATGCTTTCGGGCATTAAGGCTGATACCGGATTGTCTTTCAAAAGGCGCAACGCCACAATAGCAGGCAAACTGCCTCCATGATTTAAACCGGGTGAAGCATTGGGTATAAACCAACAGATGGGTGGCCAATACCATGCCAACCCCTTTTACGGTAATGATCAGTTGGTAATATTCATTTAAACGTTCATCATCAGATATGATCTGCTTTATTTCAGTTTCTATTTGACTGATGTTAAAATTAAGCTGGTTTATCATATCCTGTTGGACATGGAACAGAACTTCGTTCTCTTTAGTTTCAAGGAACATTTTTTGTTCATTCATAGCCGCTTTAAATCCGGAACATTGTTTGACCATCCTCCGTCTTAATGAGATCAGATGCTGGAGTTTAAGCAGGGTTTTTGAGGGTTGGGGTGAAGGCTTCAGTTCTGCTCGGCGCAGGTAAGCATATCGAGCAATTGACCGGGCATCAATACGATCGCTCTTTCCTCTTTTCAATCCCAAGGACCTTTTGATCTCCAGAGCAGAAACCGCACAGAAAAGCAGATTGTTTTCAGCGAGGAATATGGATAGAGGCAGAGAATACAGTCCTGTATGTTCAAAACAAAACAGCTGTTTCCCTTTATCCGACTCCCTTGTCTTTTCAGCCCACTTCACTAACTGTTTATAACCCTGATTACTGTTTTGAAACTGCTTGTAGATACCGCCTTGATGGGATACAGCATCCAGTGTATGTTTGGACACATCAATTCCGATTATGCTTGTAAATTTCATACGTTCACCTTTAGGTTTGAGTTGCCGAACTAAGACCTTTAGAAGTCCTCATAGACTAAAATTCTAAATGGTTCCAGGCAACTGCTGTGGAAAAGAATGGGGACTCATACCGGCAATAGGCCTAAAAGCCTCTCCGAAGGCAAAGTTCACCCCGTTCTTTTCCACAAAACTGGTCATAATTGATAATATGATTCATTGTTTTTATTTTAACGAAACGAATAAAAAACACTAAATGAACCTAAAGGCCGCAGGCGGGGAAGATCAACTGAATGATCGTTTATCGTTCCAGCGGTTTGTCGGATTGAATATGACCAGCAAAGTTCCGGATTACACAACCATTTGGCGTTTTAGAGATGTTTTAATCAAGTATGATCTATTAGATGGATTATTTGAATTGGTTATTAAAGAGTGTGACGATAAAGGTTTAATCATCAAACGGGGTACGATAGTTGATTCTACGATTATTAAGTCGGTGAATCGTCCCTTGAGCAAAGAGAAGCGAAAAGACTTGGAAAAGAATCCCTCCTCCCAGATAGATACAGATGCCACCTCGACGAAGAAAAGGAATAAAAACTATTTTGGATACAAGGGACATATAGGAATGGATCAGGGGAGTAAACTCATTCGCAAAAAGACATTTACCACAGCCAGCCCACATGATATTACAGAAATGTCAAAACTGGTCACCGGAGATGAAGACTCTGTTTGGGGAGATAAGGCTTACAATAAAAAGGAAGATAAGCAAACGGCTAGAGCATCCGGAATATACTATGGTGTATTAGACAAAGGGAAACGTAACCATCCGCTTGGGGACAATCAGAAGAAACGTAATAAGCAGAAATCAAAAGTAAGGGCAGCTGTGGAGCATCCATTTTCGTATATAAAGGAAAAGCTGGGTTATAAAATTGCAAGAGCGAAGACACATGCCCGGAACGAATTTGATTTTACAATGAACTGTATCTTATATAATCTCTTTCGAGCAGATTATTTACTTGAAAAGGTTCCAATAGGAGGTGTGGGATAAGTGTGTTCTGATATGAAAAACAGACAAAAATCACTCACAATTGAGAGATTTATCACAAATAATTGGACTGAATTTGAAAAAAGTGTAGAAAACAAACAGTCAAATTGGTGAGTGTGTTAAAAAAACTGATGAAAATCAGGAAATTGAAAAAATGATAGGTTTATCAAAGGGCTCTATAGATATATAACCCCTCCGGGGTTTTACCGGTACTATTTGTTATTATCAGCGGAACAAAGGTGCATGTGGTTATATTTGATAACACTCCATAGGAGTGAAATATCTATAGAATATTAATATGGA
>JADFRD010000166.1 GCA_022561485.1 Fidelibacterota bacterium
ATTATCGGTTGGGAAAGTAGGGAAATTCATAATATCCTCATTATTTTGTAAAATGGCCTAACTTGTTTTTAACCCGCCAATTGTCCGTATAAATACACAAACTGCCGGTATTTCTCGGGTAAATGCGGAATCGTTATTTTCTTTCTCTGATACTGGATATTGCATGATCAACCCGCAAAAAGACGTGCTATACTTTATTTTAAATAATGGACTCATCGTAAAATCCTCTCAAAAATTTCTCAACTTCCACTTCTCTCTTTTAATAGCCATGATCAAATTAACACAGAAACGTGAATTATTCAAATCAGCCTCACATACTAATTGTATTTATAATTAGGCAGGCATTTTAATATTGGTTGCATATGTATGTGGTGTAGGAATTTCATAACCTTCTTCACGCAAACCATCAAGGTGGAATTCGATTGCCTCTCTCATATTATTTTCCACATCTTCTTTGGTTTTTCCAGTAGAAATGCAACCTGGAATATCTGGTGAAAATGCTGAAAACCCTGTTTTTGTTTTTTCAATTACAATTAAGTAGTTCATTACTTTAATCCTGCTTGTTTTAGAATACTGGAACAGTTACCAACCCTTTTTTAATTCGATGTCTGAATTGATGGTGACTTCCACGAGTTCTTACCAAATACCAGCCATCTTCCTTAATCGATTTGGTTATCTCGCGTACTTTCATTAATGAATAATATAACGTATTTCAATCATAACTACAAATTTGCACGACACATCCATTATGACTTTTGTATTAATTCCACAGTTGAGCCCGTGACAAATTTATGTATTAAGCTTGATACAAGCGTTTGATAAGGAATCCCTTCTTTCAAAGATTTTGCTTTTAATCTGATCAAATCCCATTCAGATATACGAATATTAATACGCTTATTTTTTTTAAATGTATTTCTAGCGTATTGAGCGTATTTTTCCTTTTCCTCTTCTAAATTTTTAACCGGTTCCCACTCGCCATTTTCAAATGACTTCAAAATATCTTTTTCATATTTATCTAGTTTTGCCATTATTTACCTCGTTTCAAATATTTGTTAGTAGCTTTTCTACTAGGAATAATTGTTTTTAGAAATATTACGTCGTCCTCTTCAACAAATGGAACCAAGTACGCATAATCTTCAAATTCGATTACATATATCTTTTGATCTGGGTATTTTTCTTGATTAGGATGATGATAAATATCCGGTACATTTTTTGTTTCAATTAAGTATATAACCATTTCAAATGATATACCTCGTTCCTTTTGAAGTATTTCATTCTTTTCAACATTCCATTTACAATATTTCATAAAAGAATATATCCTGACGTGTGCCTATTGTCAATACAATAATATCGGTTTAAATTTAATAATATACCATTCAATCAGTTTGTATTTAGAACATAGCCATCATCACTTATGTATTAATTCCACACCACTCAATAACCATTAACCGCTCACCTACCCCCATCTTCCTTCTTACTTCTTCCTTATAGATCATCCATCAAGCACAGTCTTGATTATATCCCACCGATGTCCTCTTCTTTGCAAATAAGCCAAAAGCCTGTTTTTCTCTTTCCGGGTTAATTTTTGTCCCGGCTGGATATTGCGTTTTGTCATTAATCGCTCGACTAATTCTTCTTCGGGAATTTCATTGTATGCCTGCTGGATCAGCTTTTCTACCAGCTCACTATCTATTCTATGCGGAATCAGTTCACGACGCAACGCAACCGGTCCTAAATACCTGGAATGTATTTTATCGTTAATAAATGCTTTGGCAAACAACTCATCATTAACGTATTTCTTCTCTTCCAGTTTTTGCATAGCATTGTCAATTGTGCCTGTTTCATATCCTTTTTCAGCTAATCGTTTTCGCAATTCGGCTTTGCTCCGCATGCGATAATTCAGCAGGGAAATGGCCGCATGAAACGCTTGATGATCATTTTCTTTTATTACCAGTTCCGATAAATACTCGTCATCCACTTCGGAACCAACTTCCAGACCAGTAGAAACAAAAACGTCTTCGGAAATTCCAAAGACGCTTTGATCATCAAATATTAATAACCGTTTGGATCGTTTTTGACCCTTTCGTTTGAT
>JADFRD010000095.1 GCA_022561485.1 Fidelibacterota bacterium
TTTGATGATGAATACTCATTCCAACAACAGTATTTATGGCGGAAACAGCATCCGCGCCTCCGTTTTCAGCTGACGAAGCGATGGATGAAATATCCGTGACATTCGGACTCAATTTCATAATAAGCAGCTTTTCTGTCCGCTTGCGTAATTCAGACGTGAGGGATTCCGTCATTGCGCAATCAACGCCAAATTCCATACCGCCTTCTTTAACATTCGGACATGAAATATTAATCTCATATCCGACGATTTCTGACGAAACAGATTCAATCTTTTCTAAAACAGATATGTATTCATTCATGGAAGAGCCGGCAATATTCATAATGATGGATGTACCGATTTCGTCGTAAATCGGAAGCATGTCGCTGATATATTTCTCAACGCCAATATTGGCCAGACCAATGGAGTTGATCATTCCGGATGGTGTTTCAACAATACGTGGTGGAGGATTGCCTTCTCTTGGATGGAGTGTAATCGATTTGGTAACAATCGCCCCCAGTTTAGATATATCCACTAATTCCGGATTTTCTGTTCCATAGCCAAATGTTCCCGATGCAACGAATACAGGATTATTAAATCGAACATTTCCTATTTGGATTGATAGATCAGCCAAAGTTTACCTCATTGCTCCAATAAACAGGTCCGTCCATACAAACCAATGTATATTTTTTGTGATAGCTATGTTTTTTCAATTGTCCATTTTGCCGTTCAATGACACAACCCTGGCACAATCCAACTCCACAGCCCATATAACTTTCAACAGATAACTGGGCTTTAATCTTATTTTCTGCTGCAAAATGCTGGATGGCTTTCAGCATGGGTTCAGGCCCGCAGGCATAAATGATTGTTCTATCATCGAAATCCAAATTTTCCAAAGCATTTATCACATTTCCGGCAATGCCCAATGAACCATCGTCAGTTGTTAAATAAATATTATTTCCAGGTTCATGCTCAATGAAATGTTCATCAGCAGTTCTCGCGCCGATAATAAGTGTGCTGTCGGGACAGGAATCATAAAGATTTAATATTGGGGCAAGTCCCACTCCCCCGCCGACTAAAACGGTTTTTCTCGTTTTCCATCCTGTAAATACATTGCCCAATGGTCCAAGAATGTTTATTGAATCACCGGATGTTTTTTGGGATAATTGTTTTGTAACAATACCAAATATTTTATAGATAATATCAATTTTTTCACCACGGACATTCGCAATACTCATAGGACGCCGAATAGGATGTTCCCAGCCATCATCTGATAAAAGATTAATGAATTGTCCAGGCCCCTGATACTGAGATGACGTCTCCCTTGCGGTTATGGTCATTCGCCAAATACCATTTGCGATTTCAACATTTGAAATGATTGTTGCATTTTCAATATTCAAGAGAATCCTGTTTGGTTTCAACGATAGGTTGATCTACTAATTCATCCTGTTTTCTCTCAACGGCTTCTTTATTGAGTAACGTATCTTGTTCTGTATCAGAGACAACTTGATTTAATAGCATATCCTTTTCCACTTTAATGACGGATCGATTCAATAGAGTATACCGATCGCGAGATGCGGTGGCTTGTTCTGAATTTTCATGATGATCTTGCAGCCTGGTATAATATTTTAAAGCACTATCCCGGTTAAAAAAAGTATAATCATAGTGATAAGCTAAAAAGAGTGCCGCGCGGGCAGATGTTTCGCTTAAGCTATCTTTTTGAACAATATTTTTGTAATAAACCAACGCATTTTCAGGATTAATCAACCACTGCAGTTCACCTTGGCGTAACAGGTTTTGAATAGAACTTGGATCATCGGGTAAGTCCATCGATTTTCGGAGAAAGTCGGCATACTCCGTCTTTGGAAGTTCCGTTAATATTCTTTCACTATATAGTTGAGCTTTTGCATCGTCGCCCTTTTGATCATTTAAATAATACATGACAAAGAGAGCCTTTGGATAAATTTCTGATTCAGTGAATTCATCGATAATCCTAATAAAATGGACCATGGAAGAATCACTTCTTTTAAAATGAAATGCCTCCAATTCCCCCAAATTATATAAATGTTCTGCGATTGAGATTTTCGCAACTGGAATTTCACTTTGCCTTATCTTTTGAACTGAATCACTCTTTATCGTATCCAACTCTGCATAGATCTGTATGATATACTCATCCAAACGTGAAATTTCTGCTGCAGATTCCTGGTATTCAGTTATTTCTTTTTTTCTCAGGTTCGCGGATTGTGTGTACGGCGATTGCCGATATTCTCGCGTTACTTGACCAAAATATTTAATCGCATCATCCAAATTCCAATGGTCATATAATTCAATCTCCCCATGGATATAGTTGGCTTCAGCAGATGTTTTGGTATTCTTATAATCTTCTTTTATGGATGTTAATCGTATAACGGCTTCTTCTAATCTGTCGTCCATTTGATACAACTTGACTAATTCAAGTTCAAGATCACCATGAATGGTTTTAAACACATCATCCAATAACATGTTTTTGATGATTTTTTGTACTTTACCCCAATTTCCCAATTGACGATGTATACGAACGATCATCAAATTGGCTTCTTCTTTCCGTTTCTTGGATGGGGTGTTTTTGATGACTTCACTATACGCTTTCAGTGATCGTTCAAAATCTTCTGCATTATAAGCTAAGTTTGCAAGGCGATAGTAAATTTGTCCGCGTTCATCCCGATCCCGATTAGCGGATGCAGCCATTTCAAGTGATTCCAAGGCAGATTCAGGATTATTTCCCTCGAGTTGAATTTCCGCAATCGATAGATAAATTTTAGACTGCAGATTTGTATCATTTGTTGTAATTAGAATGCCATTTAAATCATCTAATGCAGGTTGTGGTTTTCCCAGTTTCCATTTGCATAACGCCTGCCAGTATTCTGCTTCCAATTCCCAGTGGTCAAATTGCTCAACATATTGTTTAAACGTATTTTCCGCAATGCGATATTCCTTGCGATGAAATCGTGATTTACCAATAAGAAACAACGCTTCCGGATAGTATTTTGAGTCAGGAAATTTATCCAAAACGTATTGGGATTTATCGATGACTTTACCATAAGCATCTATGGCCGAAGGTGGAATGGATTCACCCACTTTTTCCAGACGCTGTTTTTCAGCCTGTTCAAAATAGTGTCGTGCATTATAAAACGTATTGAAGTATGCACAAGACGTCAGCAGCAGCAACGCTGCCATGGCAAGTATCGATTTTGAGTGTAAGAACTGGTTAATAGAGGTCATTTTCAAGCGGGAAATTCGCTGACTTCCATGTGAATTCCAATGAATTAACTGGTTGTAGAATGCCAACTTGCTGAATAATATTTATAAGTATGATTTTCAAATCTAGAACCATTTTCATGACTTTTTGTCTTTTTTCCATTTTAGGGGCTACAACTGCCGATTCCACGGAAAAGATCCCGGAGATAGGGTATATTCTTCCCACATGTGACAGTTTGGGCGTCCCCCTTTTTGTGGATGGCATCAATGTAGGCAAGTCTCCTTTGCAGCATCCGGTACCAGTTTTAGCCGGATTTCATGAAGTGGGATATGCCCCGCCTCAAATCAGAGATGCCTATGTTAAAAAGCGGTTATATTATGCCATTAAAAAAGTGTACGTTCCTATTGGAGATACCGTCCGCGTGGCACTTTATTTTGATCATGAATACACCCAATTTAAAGCAATAAAGACAGAGAATAAAATTACCCAATACATTGGGTTGGTTATGAGTATCATGACCTTCTTCCTCTTATGGCAAGCGACTGGCTGACTGGTTATTGGTGGAGGGGTAGCCTGGTTATTGGTAACTGACGCTGGTAAATAATGATCATATTATAGTTAGCAGAATTGATTCATAAAATAGAGGGCTTTGCCCAAACCCGCCTACGTTCCTACGTCGGACAAGTTAAAAAGTGCAAAATCCGCCTGTTTTTCGTTCCCCGATACAGTCGTTCCTCCATACGGGGCAGGAGAAAACTTGTCCATAGTCCCACTATTGACTGCGTTTCCCGCCTTCCCGCCTGCCACAATTGGATTAGATAAATGGGGGCGGGCAGGAATCAAGCAAATTTTACTTCTTTTTTCTTCACACATTAGGTTTTGCAAAGCCCTCAAATAATTATTCGGGAAAACCAAATAATTCGTTACCATAACTTCTTTAACATTGACATTTTGTGACTTTTGTGCATTTTTGTGGCGAATAATTCACGTTAATTATCTTAATTTTAGATATGGATAAATACACGATTTACGACCCCCCGATTAAATTTCGAGAAGATTATGTCTGGCCTGAAGAAGGTTCAGAACGGAGTTGCCCCAGATGCGGCACACAAATGCAGCTTAACGATAATGATGAAACTTATTTTGGAAAACCCTGGTGGTGCCCAAAATGTCAGTGGCAGTTTTCTGAAGAAGAATTATCCGATCAAGATTGAATAATATCAGTATGGTCAACTATAATCTTGTCTACGATATATCTTACAATCACCAAATCATCTATATAACCTAAATCCGGAATTTCATCCGGAATTTCATCATCTTTATCTACGAAATAATCTAGTGCATACAGAATTCTTCCCTTAAGTTCATCGTTTAGATTTGGCATACGGATAATGAGATTGTACAATCTAGTGACATCGTTAACCAATCTGACTGTGTATGCATTTAATTGAGTTGATTTCAGTAGCGATTCAAGTTTCTGCGGTATCACTGCCAGAATAGAACTTTCTCTGGAGAGATCGAACGAAGCGATCTTCTGTTCAATTTTTTGAATATCTTCTTCAGTCAGTTTAAATTCTTCCGGGTGTGTTTCCATATTCAAATTTATTAAATTATGTTATATTCCTGCCACGATTATGTATTTATTTGAAGAAATAGAAAAACGCTTAAAACGGTCGATGAATATCAATCACCTAGAAATATTGGACGACACCGGAAAACATATTCACCATAAAACTTATGAAAGAGGTGCTCATTTAAGCGCCGTAATTGTTTCATCAAATTTCAATGATATTAATCTATTGGAACGCCACAGAATGGTATATAATGCATTAAATGGCATGATTAAAAATGAAATCCATGCGTTAAGTATGAAAACCTATACCTTAGATGAATGGCAATATTTGAAAGGATTCCAGAATGATAAAACAGAATGAAATGACTCCGCTTGAAGCAGTCACTCATTTATTCACATGCCTGATTTTGGCCGACGGCAGAATGGATTTTGAAGAACGGGAATCCTGGGCGGAAGCCATTTCAGATTTATTTCCAGACCATTCGCCAGACAAGGCTCTTGAATTTCTTCAGGATGCAACAAGAGCACTTCTGGCTATGGATTCATATTCCAGGCGGAATTATGCCATCCGGATTAGTACAAAAATTAAAGACCATTTTTCACAAGAAGACCTGCAAAACAAATTTGGTCCTAAGGTAGCCGCACTTGTCGAAGCGGATGGGATGGTTTTCCAATCCGAAAAAGAAATGGTGGCGGATATAGAAAAAGAATTAGGAATTGAGATTACATTGGAGGATTAGGTTGTTACTGATCTTTTGGATTGCATTGACTGTGTCAATGCACAATCGACATAGTCGATTGACTCCAAATTAAAAATCATCTTTTATTTTCACTTTATCACACGGATATTTGTTAATAATTCTCTGTATCTCTTCATATTCTTCATTAAAACGATAAAAATAACTTCCGAATTCCCATTTTTCAGGGGAGTCTACATAATTATGTTTTACAGGATTATACCATATATAATTCAGACGTGTAAAATATGATTTTTCAAATGTAATGCAGGTATCTCTGTAATTATGAAAATATTTTTCACGAATTCGTTTAATTTGATGTTTAGATAACCAATTTGCCGTAAATCGATGAAAATTATTCATTACATTTGACAAAGTAGCCACATCTTCCGGTGCATTGACCATTATGTGGATGTGATTATCTAAAATAACCCAATCTTCCAATTCCCAATGATAGACGTCCAATGATTTAGTAAGATAATCAAACGCTGCTAGTTTTGCATCCTTTGATTTGAGATAATGATATTGACCCAATGTAGAAGCTGTAATGAAATACTTCGCATTAGCGATAAATAAATGCGGCGGATTGTGCTGATATGGTTTGTATTCTTCCTTCATTTTTACGTTTGGGTAGTCAATATACAATACCTCCTTTGGACTATATTGACTGTGTCAATGTACAATCGACGTAGTCGATTGACTCCATATTAATATTTTTCGATTGCACTGATTATGTCAGTGCACCATTAACACAGTTAATGGACTCCAAATCCTTTTTCAGCAAAACTTGTCCTCCGTAGCTTCTTGACCCATCGTATCCCGCCAGGGCGGGAGTAGATGGTTAGCGTAGGAGGATCATTTTATTAACTTTAGCAAACCCAGCGGTTTCAATCCGGTAGAAATACATACCGGCACTGATTTGTTGACCAGCGTTATTTCTACCATTCCAGCGAATAGATTTATAACCAGCTCGCTCATTTTTATTCACAAGGATTTTGACTTCTCTGCCCAAAATGTTATAGATGATGAGATTTACATGTGAGTCTTCCGGCAGATCATATTGTATGGTTGTGACCGGGTTGAAGGGATTTGGATAGTTTGAGTGTAAAGCGTATTCGTCCGGAACCGCTATAATTTTTTGTGTAACAAATCCTTCTGCAATGACATTCTTAAACTGATCTAAAAAAGTATATTGTATTGATATAAACGAATCTTCTTTATCTAATGCTCTGGTTTTTATTGCAATCTGTTTGTTTTCTTTTTCTGTAAGATATGATTTTTCAATTAACAGGTTCCCAAGTTCTTGAAAGTGGCTTTTTAACTGAATTTCATCATCGACTATCAAATCAGAAGAATGTTCAAACTCGAGTTTATTTTGATCGTAGTTTATCAGTATTTGACTGGAAACAGCGCCATCAGGAAAACCTATTTCGATTATTTTTCCTGATTGACTGATATCTAATTCAGGGCCAAACCGATTGAGATTAGCTAACATCATTAAAGGAGTTTCATGGGACCAGTGCCACATTCTGGCAAAAGACATGATATCCCTTAAATCAAACACGTTATCCAGTGTCGGAATGAGATGCGGGACAGTCCCTGTCACCGGGCCAAGCTCCATACTGAAATCTTCTGAAATCCAGGCTGTTGTAAAAGTGGTTAAATCTGTTACGTCAACCATTCCATCATCATTGTAATCCGCATGCGTTATTGTATAAATAGTGAACGAATAACTGCTGTCTAATCCAACCATGTCTGTCAAATTTGAAATTGAAAACGTTAACGTATCTAAACTGGCAAACGGCGCCGTCAGGTTTATTTGAATGGAATCGTCATTCAATTCTGACGTATGGATCACTGGAATAATCGATGTCATATCAAAATCCATGCTGACGGCAGGTTCAGATAAAACTATGTCCAATACCGTGTCATCTGTCAATGTTAATAATTCAGATGTTGTATCAAAGGATATGCTGACAAAAGTCGGGGGGCCGGGATAAATATCAATCACAAAACCATCGCTGGAAGCAACAGCTGAAATATTCCCCACCAAATCAGTGGCGCGTACGGAAAAATAGTAGGATTCAGCATGCTGTAAGTTCAATCCGGTATAATTGATGACTGCACTGTCCAGGCCATTATTTATCCATTCAATGATATCATCACTCCCGGATGATGTGCCCAAAGCAAATTCATAATATTGAATTCCACTTAATGTATCTGTAAAGCCAGAGCAATTAGCGGATACTGTTGTAGAAGAATTTGACAACCAAATATCTCCGCCAACTCCATCTCTAACCTCGCCAATGGATGGCGGTTCAAAATCAATGGTCAACCCATCGCTCACGGCCATATCAGAACGATTACCGGCCATATCATAAGCGCGGACGTTGACATAATATGTTGTGCCGTTTGTTAAAGACAGATCACCAACACTTACATTAGTATTCGTTCCATTATCTGTCCAATTGACAATATTTGAATCACCTTGGGTTGTGCCAAAAGAAAATTCATAATAATCGATTTCCCGGGTATCATTCCCCTGCCAGGCTGCTATGAGTGTTGTATTATCCTGCTGCCAGTCAACATCCTCTGTTGTTGAACCGTCAAATGGATCAGTGACCGTGGGGCTGAATTGATCCACCGAAATGCCATCGCTTGTGGAAATAGAACTGACGTTTTCCACAAGATCA
>JADFRD010000167.1 GCA_022561485.1 Fidelibacterota bacterium
AACTACGGGTATATTTACATTATAGCATATTAGATAGTATAGTCAAATACATTGTATATGTTAATCAACTCATAGGGTTCGGCGAAATTTTTAATCGATGTCGCGAAACAGAATTTAATTCGCTACAAACCACTTCCGGTTATTTGATTTTTACTTGACCAATACAATTTACGCAATCTGCGTTGATTGGTCATACATTCCTTTCTTTTTTTCAAAATAGCTTCCGCCCGTTGCTCATGTTTATCAATTGGATGAATATATCCAATACCAGAATGAAAATGATCATAATTATACCAGCGAAAATATTGATCAAAATAATCTCGTGCAACCTGGATAGAACTGCCGGGAAACCATCCGGGATAATCAGGAGCCGTCTTTACTGTTGAAAACAATGATTCGATAAACGGATTGTCATTCGGTGTTCTGGGACGGGAAAATGTCTGCGTTAATCCAAGATCACGCATCATCTGTTTAACCGGCTTTGCTTTCATCTGCGCTCCGCGATCATTCACAACCACCGGCAGCAGGTCTCTGGGTACATCCAATAATCCTTCAGCAAGGTAAGCTGAATCAATTAAAGCCTTTGCTTCCCATTGCATGAGACTTGGACTGATACGCCAGGCAACTACTTTTCTGCTCCATTCATCCAACATGGCATACAGATACCAGAACATTCGTTTCAGATCCGTTTTTATGTAGCTTAAATCCCAACACCAGCATTGGTTTGGACCGGTAAGTTCATCGGGTCTGTTTGGTTTCTTTCCGGCACCTGTACGCCTGAATAGTGGCCTTCTGTCGGATAATAACCCTTTATCAGACAGGATCCACCATATGGCACTTGCAGATATATAAAATAAACCCTGTTCCGCACCTTTACAGGCTAAAACATGAAGTGAATAATCTGCCGTCTCTTCCAGTTGAACATAGTCCAGCACAGCCTGTTTTTCACTTGGCATTATGGCATGGACTGAATGTTTCGGCCCCGGTTTGTAATTATTCATATTACCCGTTGTCTTTCTTCTTGAAACCCAGCGCTCTATCCGACGGACATTGATCTGTAATAAAGCACATGTGCTGACCTTGGATAGCCCCTTGGACTTGGCATAGATAATAACACGGACTACAGCTTCTTTTATTTCTATCGGTAAAGGACGTGAAGGAAAGGGCCCTTCTATTCCAAGTTCACTTTTTTTTTGAGTGAAGTAAACAGTACCGACATCTCTGCCAGAGCTTTCTGTTTTTCATCCAGTTCGTCCTGTAACTGATTGTATTGCTCTTTGGGAACTGTCTTTATTCTCTTTCTTCCAGGAAGACTGTTGGCTAAGGCTGCTATGGCTCCTTCTTCTACTATTTTCCGGATACGTACCAGATCAGATGAATACAATCCATATCTTCTTAATATCTCTCCCACCTTGGCATCTGGTTGTTGACATTCCTGATATATCTGCCATTTCCCTGCCTGCCGGCAGGCAGGTGCTCAGCGCTTAATCGTCTGCGTTTTTTTATGTCGCTCATGTATTGACTCCATGTTTATGAAGTGGTTCTTATTGGCAATTGTAATGCTCTCTTCACACTACAATTCCAGAGTTAGAGCTTATTAAACTTTCTATTATACGACACAGTTAAAAAATCGCGCGGGGCAAAAGCATTCTGTGAATGATAGACAGACCGCCACCAACCCACAGGGATGGCTGTGTTGGCCATTTTATAGTCTATTAATATGTTTGGTATCGTATAGGGGAGATCCTTAGCGCCATGCAACGCTACCCTATCGAGTTTTTCCTTAAAAGGTATTGGAAAGGTGATATATTCAGAGAAAATGATAGATGGAGCAATAATCCGGTGTGACCATGCAATTAACCTTTTATTGATATCAAATCCACCTTGTAGAATATGTTTGCTTGCAGGTCGATAATAATCATGATGAATATCATCTTCCCGTGTCCATATCAGTTTAACAGGTTTGCCTGCTTTTTTTGAAATCTGAACAGCTTCTGTCACAAAATCGTTAAATGCTCGCCGCCCAAAACCACCACCAAGGAGAGTGACATTAACTTTAATTTTATCAAGTGGAAAAC
>JADFRD010000096.1 GCA_022561485.1 Fidelibacterota bacterium
CAATACCCTGGGAGATTTAAAAATGGTATCCCAAAAATATCTGGAATCCCGGGAAAGGTTTGGATCAACAAACCGGAAAAAATAAATGATTAACTACAATCATGTCCAAAAAGTCTTGACACATAGCGCTATTAGAATTAGTCTATTTTGTATCGAAGCCGATGATTAAATAAATCTTATCCCAAAATAACGTATCTTGAATTCAACTATTAAGTGCAACTCAAAGACTGGTTGTAGAAAAAGCGGAGCCGCTGTAGGCTTCTTACTTTTCTCACAGTCAAAAATGAGGAGCACAAATGAAACACTACATCCAGCTCACGCTGGAAAAAAGATACGGAATATATTCGTTGCTTAAAATAGGCTTTACATATTCGATGATTGCTGAAGTGATCGGTGTCCATAAATCCACTGTGTGTAGGGAACTTAAACGGAATAGAGGATGGCGAGGTTATCGCCCCAAACAGGCGAGTGCCTTTGCCGAAGATCGCAAGCAAGCTAAAGTTCGTTTCCGTATTGATGGAAGTACTTGGGCCTACGTGGAACAATTGATTTGCAAGGAATGGAGTCCTGAACAAATTAGTGGTTGGATGAAAAAGACTATGGGACTGTCCATAAGTCATGAATGGATTTATCAATACGTTCTTAAAGACAAACTGGCTGGTGGTTCTCTGTATCTTCATCTACGCTGCAAGAAGAAAAGAAAGAAACGTTATGGATCCAATGACCGACGGGGAAACCTGATAAACAGGGTCAGCATTGATGAACGTCCTGATATTGTTGAAACAAGGAATAGGATTGGAGACTGGGAAGCAGATACAATTATCGGTAAAGCCCATAAACAGGCTATTGTCTCTCTGACAGAAAGAAAATCCGGACTTGCACTTATTTACAAAGTGGATCGACGAACCAAGGAAATGACTGAAAATGCGATGAAACGATTGTTGTATTCCATATCTGAAAAAGTTCATACGATTACATCGGATAATGGAAAAGAGTTTGGAAATCATGAGAACATCCCACAGTGTCTATAAAATACGTTACCACATTGTGACAGCAGTAAAATATCGTAAAGTGTTACTCAATGGGGAAGTAGAAGAGTGCATAAGAGAAACAATGCAGGGAATTTCAGAGAGGTATGAAATCCCAATTGATGAGATTGGTTTTGACCAAAACCACATCCACGTTTTCTGTGGAGGGAGGCCAACAATGTCACCGATACAAATATTAGGTACGATTAAATCTATTACAGCGAGAAAAGTATTTGAGAGATTTCCAAGATTGAAAAAGGATGAACTCTGGGGTGGCGAATTCTGGAGCGATGGGAAGTATATTGGTACAGTAGGGGAAGCGACCAATGAAGAAGTAATCAAGCGTTATATTCGGAATCCAAGCGTTATATTCGGAATCAGAGTTTAGATGAGTCGGAAGTAGATCGTCGCACAAGACAGCTCAAACTGTTTAAATTATGATCCTGGTCAGAAATCAGATACCCCATCCGCTTGCGGTGGGGAGCTTCATTAACTACAATAGATGGCCTTACACTATTTGTATTAAGAAATATTTTGGACAGGATTGACCTCCGCGATTAAATGAACTATTATTACCACTTTAGTGGTATTTTTTTTATATTTTCCAATTCTATTATTAAGACTGAATATAACTATTTAAGGCCATTTTATGTTGAATCGAAGAAATATTAAGCAATTGACGCTTATGATAATATGTTATGGAATAAATTTAGTTTTTGCTTCTAAAATTGATTTTACACCTGTTTTTTATACGCTATATAAAACCTCCGGTGGAATCTGGCATCCAAATAAAAATGGATCAGCAAATATCGCCGGTGTTGGAACCCGCGCAGATATTGTACTGAATAATTGGATTTTCCAAGGAGAGTTCATCTTTAATACTGTGTCAGGAATCACTGGAGATCCCTTTCGTCTATCTCCTGAACAGGGGATCGGATATCGAGCAAATTACCGGGATACGGATGGTTTCTGGTTTGAGTATTCCACTATGAAAATTTCCTATACGACTGAGAATGCCGTTTTCGAATTTGGCAAGTTCAACCGTCATTGGGGACCGGGCCTTTCCTCCCCCATTATATCCATCAAACCGCCCACCTATCCGCAATTTGGATTTGATTGGAACATTAATCAAAAGTTGAAATTGCAATATTTTCACGGATTTTTAAAAAGCGGAATTGAAGACTCCGTCCGTAGCCGGTTGTATCAACAAGTAGGAGAAAAACAGTTTGATGTGCCCCGTTCTGTAGCAGCTCATAGGTTGGAGTGGTCACCTTTTGGACAGCTGGTCCTTGGTGCTTCAGAAATAGTGATTTATGCAGTTAGAACTCTAGATGTGAATTATTTAATACCCTTTATTCCTTTTTGGTCAATCCAACATTATTTGGGTGATATGGATAATGTACAGATGTCGGGTGATATTACTTGGTATTTTAATGCGAAACGAAAAATATATACGGTCTGGTTCATTGATGAGTGGACACCCGAATGGACGTTTAAAAAGAAGGATCACAACTGGTTTGGCTGGCAAGCTGGTTTATCCTGGCAGCATTTGTTCAGGCCAACTGACCAAGTCACCATTGAATGGACTTGGACGGATCATAGAATTTATCGTCACCGATTCTCGGTAAACGATTCATACAGTAAGGGATATCCCTTAGGATTTTGGGCTGGACCCCACGCAGAAGAATTATTCATAGAATACAGCCTTGTTCTCTACGACACCAGGATTATCCTGAGTTACTCAGATACAAAACGTGGTCAGCTTACAGACCAAATGTTGGAGGACCAATATAATACAGTTCAATACCAACGTTTTTCTGGTCCGGTCAATTATGAACATCTACAAACAATTGATTTGTTGTTGAAACGTAAAATTATTAATGGTCTCGTCATAGAGGCAGGTGTGAGCCATGTCTTATGGAAAAATGCCGGTTTCGATCCTTACAATCCTAACCCGGAATCTGTAAAAGATGTAGAAAAAATCTCTCTTGTTATTGGTTTTTCATACAATTTCAATTATCCGGGCAGAAATAAAATTCATTATGAATAACACCACATATCTTTCTTCATTCTATGTAATATTCTCGTTCCAGTTGCCTAATCGCGGTTAAGAAGAATTACTATGTTATTTGATTTAGCCCATTAATTGGGCTAATTGCGATTCTGGCAGGCTTACACTACGGATACATCTTGATATTTTCCTAATACCACATTCATATAATTATTACCTAAAACCCATTCCCCAAGAACATTCTTATTTTTTATTAGATCGTCTAAATTACCTATATTGAGTGGCATTACAGTCCCGGTTATAAGTTCATGGGAATCCATCAGTATTTGAGTTGCCTGTCTGTCGACCTTTTGGCGGGCACTTCTTTTTGAATTCAAGCCACACCATTGCCTATAAATAAAATGTAACTAATATTACTCAGTTTTTTTCATATCTAAATCCAATTGAATTGGGATAATAATATCTTAAAATATTCTTGCATATCCATGTTTTGATATTTAGCTTTCAATTACCGATGAAAATGATAAAAGATAAGTAGATAGGAAATTTTGAATTTTAACAACAAAATTTTTCAAGTCTTTTTTAATCGAGAATATGATTTATACAATCTTCATTTTTATCCATTTCCTCAAGAATTCCCGAAAAAAATTATTTTCCAGATAAATGAAATTCCATCACAGCTTCATCACTCGTGGTTAATGTAATGTTGTAAAACATCACAAATACATAATTACAAGTTGAATAAATCATAAAAAACATTAGGGAGACGAAACATGAAGAAAGAAACAACATATGCAGACATATTTGAATCAAGAGGTGTTAACCGAAGGGATTTCCTAAAATTCTGCAGTCTTATGTCAGTATATCTCGGATACGCTTCAACATTTGTCCCAAAATTCGTTCATGCTATGGAAACAAAGCCCAGAATACCAGTTATCTGGCTGCATGGGCTTGAATGTACCTGCTGTACTGAATCTTTTATTCGTTCATCTCATCCTATTACTGAGGATATTATTTTTAATATGATATCGTTGGATTACCAAGAAACCCTAAGCGCTGCCGCAGGACACCAATTGGAGGCGGTACGAAAACAAATTATGAAGGAGTATAAAGGAAAATATATTCTTGCTGTGGAAGGGAATGCGCCTACAAAAGATGACGGTGTCTATTGCATGATTAACGGTGAATCATTTACGAATGTATTAAAGGAAACTGCCGCAGATGCATTGGCAGTGATCGCATGGGGTTCCTGTGCCTCCTTTGGCTGTGTGCAGAATGCAAAACCAAATCCCACCGGTGCCACACCGGTACATAAGATTATCAAAAATAAACTTTTGGTTAATGTTCCGGGATGTCCACCAATTGCAGAGGTAATGACAGGCGTTATTACCCATTTTCTTACCTTTGGAAAACTGCCGGAACTCGATCGACTCAAACGACCTAAGGCTTTTTATGGAACCCGCATCCATGATAAATGCTACCGCAGGCCGTTTTTTGATGCAGGCATGTTTGTGGAAAGTTTTGACGATGAAGCCGCCAATAAAGGCTGGTGTCTGTATAAGATGGGTTGTAAAGGACCGACAACTTTTAACTCTTGCTCCACTGTGAAATGGAACGGAGGAACGAGTTTTCCTATACAGGCTGGTCATCCTTGCCTCGGATGTTCAGAACCGGGATTCTGGGATAATGGACCGTTCTACACCCGTTTAGCAAATGTCTCATTTCTTGGAACGAATTCGAATGCCGACAAAATCGGTATGGTGGCCGTAGGGGCCGCCGCCGCCGGTATGGCAGCGCACGCTGTCGTGACAGCGATCAAAAAGAATAGACAAAATTCTGAAACTGCAAAAATCGAGGAGGGCTAAATCATGGCAAAACGAATCGTTGTTGATCCTATATCAAGGATTGAAGGTCATCTTCGAATTGAAGCTGTCTTGGATGAACAAAATATTATAAAAGAGGCTTATAGTAGTGGAACAATGTGGCGGGGTCTGGAACTGATTCTTAAAGGCCGTGACCCCAGAGACGCTTGGGCATTTACACAGAGAATATGTGGTGTTTGTACAACGGTACATGCGTTAGCTTCGGTCAGATGTGTTGAAGATGCAGTTGGCATTGATATTCCACCGAATGCCCGAATCATCCGCAATTTAATGAACGCAACACAACATACACAGGACCATCTCATCCATTTCTACCATCTTCATGCACTCGACTGGGTGGATGTGGTTTCAGCATTAGGCGCCGATCCAAAGGCAACTTCCGAACTGGCACAAGCAGTGAGCCCATCCTGGCCGAAATCATCCGTGGGATATTACAAGGATTTAAAAGCACGCTTGAATAAATTTGTTGCAAGCGGTCAATTGGGAATATTCTCCAATGCCTATTGGGGACATAAGGCTTATCTCCTTCCAGCGGAAGCAAATCTGATGGCAGTGGCACATTACCTTGAAGCATTGGATTTCCAAAAGGAGATAGTAAAGATCCATGCCATTTTTGGCGGGAAAAATCCGCACCCGAACTATCTGGTGGGCGGCATGGCCTGTTCCATCGATCCCAACAGTGACATGGCTATCAATATTGAACAGCTGAACAAAGTAAAGAAAATCATCGATGACACTAATACCTTTATTAATCAAGTCTATATTCCTGATCTGATTGCCATAGCCGGTTTCTATAAAGGCTGGTTGTACGGCGGTGGATTGGGGAATTTCATGTCCTATGGTGATTTCCCTGAAACGGGAGTAGATGATACAAATTCGCTTCTCTGGCCAAGGGGTGTCATCCTGAACAAGGATTTAAATACGATATATGATGTGGATCCAAGGGATGCAAATCAAGTGAAAGAAGAGGTCACGCATTCCTGGTACACCTATGCCGGTGGAGATGATAATCCTCTGCATCCATGGGAAGGTGAAACAACTCCAAACCCCGAAGCTGTGCCCGAAATGCCGTATAAATACTTGGATACGGATAAAAAATACAGTTGGCTGAAAACACCCAGGTGGAATGGTAATTCTATGGAAGTCGGTCCTCTGGCTCGTGTACTCATAGCATATGCAAAGAAAGATCCAATGATTGTGGATACTGTTAACTATGTCCTGAAAACACTGGATGTGGGTCCTGAAGCTCTCTTTTCTACGTTGGGTCGGACCGCTGCCCGGGGAATTGAGTGCAAACAGACTGCTGGGTTCATGACCCACTATTATGATCAACTGATGGCCAATATCAAAGCAGGCGACACTAAGGTATTCAATAATGAAAAGTGGGACCATGATCGATGGCCGTCTGAATGCAAGGGATTCGGCTATACTGAAGCGCCTCGCGGATCTCTGGGGCATTGGATTCATATTAAAGACGGGAAGATTGAGGATTACCAGATTGTGGTGCCATCTACATGGAATGCTTCTCCCAAAGACAGCAAAGGTAATGCAGGCGCTTATGAAGCAGCATTAGTAGGAACGCCTATGGCAGATCCCGAACAACCACTTGAAGTGCTAAGAACAATTCATTCTTTTGATCCATGCCTGGCATGCGCAACTCATATCATGGATATGAATGGGAATGAAATCACAACTGTGAAAATCTCGTAGGGGGCGACCATGGCACAATCACTTGAGCAACAATACGTTTGGCGTCTCCCGGTTAGGGTATATCACTGGATAAATGCACTTTGTGTCACCTCGCTATTTATTACAGGGTTGTACATAGCATCTCCTATATTGAGTCCTCCAATTGGGGAGGCGGTTTGGTATCATCAAATGGCTTGGTTTCGATATATACATTTTGGAACCGCTTTTGTATTTATTGCCAACTTCCTCTTTCGCTTATATTGGGCATTATTTGGAGATGATAAGTATGGCCGATTCGCCGGTTTTAAACCCTGGTCTCCCGATTGGTGGGGGCAGCCATTCAAAGAACAGTTAAAATCTTACTTATTCATCAAAAAAGAAGAACCTAATTATTATGGACACAATCCCTTAGCAGCATTGACCCATTTTCTTTTTGTTTTTTGCGGAACATTGTTTATGATGTTTACAGGATTGGCTATGTATGGTGAAAACAATCCCGGCGGGTTTACAGATACATTTTTTGGATGGGTAGTCCTCATTTTTGGCAGCAGCCAGAGTATGCACACCTTCCATCATTTGGTGGCATGGGTTTTCCCGGTATACTTGATTCTCCATATTTATGCGGTTATAAGGCACGATATCGTCAATCGGTCAAGTGTTACATCATCGATTATTACCGGATATAAACATAAAGTGGAGGAATCCTCATAATACGCTGATTGACGTTTTCGATTTTTAATCAGATTGTATTTACTGGATCTTAAATCCGGGAAAAAAATCAGGCTATTTTTCCGTCTCCTAAGAATCAGTACGGTGAAGGAAAATGGATTTGAAAATTAACGTACTTGGGCTGGGAAATATTATTTTTGGAGATGAAGGCTTCGGCGTCGAAGTTGTACGATTTCTAAAAGCCAATTATAAATTATCTCCCAATGTCAATATTATTGATGGCGGCACACAGGGTATCTATCTTTTGGATTATATAGAATCCCCTGATTGTCTGTTGATTTTTGATGCAATTATTCCTCTAGAATATGAATTCAAAGTGTATATTTATCAAAACGAAGAACTTCCGACATTTATTTATCGAAAATTGTCTGCCCACCAAATGGGATTGAGTGAATTGCTTTCTGTTGCAAAACTCAATGGAAAGGTACCGGATGAAGTTGTATTGATTGGTGTTCCTCCACAAAAAATGGATATGCATGTGGGGTTAACTGAAGAGGTTCGGAAATTGGTTCCGGAAGCGGTGGAAACGGGACTAAAAATTATAAATGAATGGCTTGAAAAATGAGTTCTTACTAAAAGGGTTAATGGGGATATCTGCCCCTGCCTGCTGCGGTCAGGCTTCACCAGTTTACGAAAAACTCACCGCGCGTGAGACTTGTTATCATAAAAATTTCCCTTTTCAAATTTACGGTTGTTAAACTACCAAACATTGAATTCACCTGTCCTACGAAGCCTTGGCGTAGTGGGATGCTGCCAGCTTGTTATGTCCGGTTGAACG
>JADFRD010000097.1 GCA_022561485.1 Fidelibacterota bacterium
ACAAAAATTCTTTTTCGCATTGTTGATTTCGGCAAGCATCACATTAGCTCAAGGGATCCGTCCGGTGAACACCTATTCCATTGTGGCACTTGATGAAAAAACAGGCGAACTGGGCGTGGCTGTGCAAAGCCACTGGTTTTCTGTTGGTTCGCTTGTTCCATGGGCGAAAGCCGGCGTGGGCGCTGTAGCGACCCAGTCATTCGTCAAAGTAGAATACGGCCCGGATGGTCTGAAGCTCATGGGCGAAGGTAAAACAGCCAATGAAGCGCTTTCTGAATTATTAGCCCAGGATGAAGGAGAGGCCGTGCGGCAAGTGGGCATGGTGGATATTAACGGCAATGCGGCGGCTCATACCGGAAGCAACTGCATTGATTATGCCGGACATATTGTTGGGAAAAATTACACGGTGCAGGCCAATCTCATGGAAAAAAATACCGTTCCTCAAGCGATGGCCAAGGCTTTTGAAAATGCGGATGGCGATTTGGCGGACCGCATGTTGGCTGCATTGGAAGCGGCGCAAATGGAAGGCGGTGATTTGCGGGGTAAGCAATCCGCTGCAATGCTGATCGTCAGCGGTGAACCCACAGGAATTCCCTGGAAAGACATTGTAATGGATTTACGCATTGAAGACCACCCGGAACCCATAAAAGAATTACGAAGACTGATACGCATTACCAGAGCGTATGATCATGCCAATAAGGGCGATCATTATATGGAGACGGGAAAAACGGAACTGGCGTTAATTGAATATGACAAGGCAGCGGCATATTATCCTGAAAACCCTGAATTACCTTTCTGGACAGCCGTTACGCTGGTGGACGGCGGCCGGGTTGATGAAGCGCTGCCTATATTTAAAGATGTGTTTGCCAAGGATCCTAATTTAAAAATTTTGGTACCGCGCCTAATCAAATCCAAGCTGTTCCCTGATGATAAAGAAATACTGGAACGCGTCATGAAACAGTAATAGATTTCAAATGATGTCACAAAGTAACCACCTTCTAATTTTATTCATCATTGTATTGATCAGCTGTGAACCGCTGGTGACCACATTTGATGATGTGGAAGATGCTGTTTTATATGAAGCCAAAAATGTTAGTTCAGCTCCGGCGCCGAATGGCTTGCTCAATGTTCTAACTTGGAATATCCGATTCGGGATTGGCCGCCTGCCCTTTTTTGGTGATTCCTGCGGAGATCGGACGGTAATGACGGAAAAAGAAGTGCTGGATGCTCTTGAACTTGTTGCCGCAAAAATCGATGAAATAAATCCGGATATTATTCTATTCCAGGAAGTAGATCGGGAATCCAAGCGCACAGCGTACATTGATCAGGTGCAATGGATATTGGACCATACGGACATGAATTATGCCGCTTATGCTTCCATGTGGAAAGCGCAAACAATCCCCAGCGACGGTATTGGCCGCATGGATGTTGGGAATGTGGTCATGAGCAGATGGGAAATTGAATCGGCCGAACGCATCCAGCTGGCGTTGCGCACTGATCAGGATGCGTTGACTCAAATGTTTTACCTCCGCAGGAATGTGCTGAAAACAAAAATAGCCATTCCCGGGCAGGAACAATTTTATGCTGTGAATGTACACGTTACCGCTTTTGCTACCGACGATACAAAACAAAAGCACATTGATCAATTTAAAGAGGTTTTTGATGAAATAAATGCGTCGGGATATGATTTTGTCGCTGGGGGAGATTTAAATTCTATTCCCCCGGGAGCGGAAATAGATTATTGCGAGGCGGATGCCTGCACTGGCGAAGAATTTCATACAGATACCGATGGCGGGCCCCACAAGGAAGGCAGCTATTTCAATAATTTTGAGAATGAACCAACAATCATGCGGCCATTATATAACTCATAT
The DNA here is from genome assembly GCA_022561485.1 of Fidelibacterota bacterium. Taxonomy (GTDB): domain Bacteria; phylum Fidelibacterota; class Marinisomatia; order Marinisomatales; family TCS55; genus JADFRD01. The sequence continues at coordinate 1,872 of JADFRD010000097.1, forward strand.
AATCCAGCAATTGTTTTGGAAGACGCCGTAACGGGTGAACATAGTAACACCCACAGCACATCCGGGGACAGGCTGTGGGATCGTAAGCTGGACTATATTTTCACGAACCAGGCCATTGTGTCCGGCACAGGAACCACTCACCAAGATGCCATGCAGTTATCGGATCATGCTCCGGTGAGTGTATCCATCGTATTAAAATAATGAAAAGCATTCTTATCATAACAGTACTTATAAGTCAAATGTTTGCTCAGGGTGAATGGCTGGCGGGCACGGCGTATACTTTACCGCAAGGTCGCTGGGAATTTGGTTTATTTCAACCGGTTCGCTGGGGGCAGTCCGATGATAGAGAAATTTCATTTTACAAACTATCTGTGTTACTCATGCCGGGTATCACCGTCAAGCAGCGCTGGCACCAGCGTTATCAATGGACTGTTTCATCAACCCATTCGGTGTATTACCCGACGCCATTATTAAGGATGGTGGCGAAAGAAGGCATCGGCGGAATGATTTCACCGGAGTTTGAAATCCCACATTTGGTATCCTTCTGGAATATGGTATTGGCGAGTAAATCATTGGATCAGAACAAAATTCTGACGTATAAAGCAGGCTTTGCAGTAGCGTTTGGAGGGTCGGAACTGACACCGGGGTCTACCATTGACCTGCCGTTGATTTATCATCGTCTGGCTGTTTATTATAATGGCTGGCTATTGCGGTTTGGAACCGATATGAATGGGCGCATGAGCAAAAAATGGACTTTTTTGGTTGATGGTGACCTGTTTTTAATCCCGGGGATGAAAGGCTCTCTGGCGTTGGAACATAAAAGCATGATTACCTGGGAAAAGAGTGAAACGTTTCATTTATCGCTTGGCTACAAATTTATTTATGGAGAATACCCCGACGGATATCCAAATGAAAAAATTACACGGGTGCATATTTTACCTATGCTCGATTTTGTATGGAGCCGGAAATAATTCTGTTGAAAAAGTACTGTTTTTTTATCTAAATTCCGACCGACCGGTCGGTCGGAATATGAAAGAGAAGTAAATTTAAATGGATAAAAAACAACTAATTATAGAAGCAGCCATTCGAGTATTTGCCAGGGATGGACTGGAAAAAGGAAAAATCGCCGATATTGCCAAGGAGGCTGGAATCGGCAAGGGCACCATCTATGAATATTTTCGCAGCAAGAATGAGATTTTCCAAGCCATTGAGCAATCCGTCTTTTCGGATTTTAATTTAGTATTTGATGAACTGAAATCTGCACCTCTGTCCCCTTCTGAAAAGCTGGAACGCCTTATGGATAGCGGGCTCGATATGTTTATGGAAATGGGTGACGCATTGCTCATTATCACTGAACTTTGGATCCACGCCGGCCGTGGACATTTACACGGAACCAGCCCTGCCCAATTCATGGAATATTATGATGAATACCGTCTGGGAATCGAATCAATTCTGGAAGAAGGGCTTCAATTAGGTGAATTCCGTGAAATGAATAAAGAAGGTGTCGCCAGGCTTTTAATGGCATTTATGGATGGATTGGTATGGCAATTTATTATGCTGAACGATCCAAAAAAATTCGAAAATGTAAAAACCGAAACCATTGAATCGTTTATGAGGGGGATATTGAAATGAGTTTAAATAAAAGATATGCCGCAGAGACACGGAGGACGCAGAGGAAAACATTCTAAAATGGTAACAAAAAACACAAAAAAGAATCAAAAACAATTATAATAAACATCAATGTTTTCACATCTCTATTGCTAAATGGTTTAATGGAACATGTCCTCTATAATCGTAATTTTATTGATAGCATAACGTCCATTATCAAAAGAAAAATAATAGTTGAATAATTCTTTGTATCATAAAAACAATATAAATCTCCTCTTTATAATATTGGCTTTAATGTTGCTAATCCCGCAAGAAACAACTACGGCGCAATCAATTTCGACCAAGGGGCAGTTCTGGGCCAGCGCTCTCACCGGGAACGACCCGCCGCAAAATCAATCTTCATTTGAATCATCTATTGGATACATTCCCACTCTTTCGTTATTACGAGATTTATCCGATTCCCAATTTATTGATATGGAATGGGCATATCGTCTTGACCGAAGTTATTCCGCAGATTCCCTTTTAAATAATCATGAAAATCACCATCGGTTGTGGGTGCGGTATTCCAGTGAAAAATTTGAAGCGCGCCTTGGCTTGCAGAAAATTGTTTTTGGTCCATCTCAAATTTTACGGACTCTCTCCTGGTTTGATACCATCGATCTCGAAGATCCAACGGGACAAACGGACGGTGTGGAAGCATTTCGGCTGCGTGTTTTTCCATCCAATTCATTATCTATTTGGTCGTGGTTGATTAACTCCGATCGGGATACGATTTCATTTGGGGGACGGGTAGAACTATCGACAGGTCTCGGCGAGTGGGGGTTCACCTATCACCGGGATCCAACAGTGGCAACCCAGGCAGTCGGGCAGATACCGGTCATTATTTCCGGACCTCATCAGCGCGTGGCTCTGGATCTTCGCTACGATGGATATTTTGGTTTCTGGTTCGAAGGGGCTGGGTTTTTTGCTGACAATCAGCGAGATGCAGAGTTAGATCGTTACGCACTTGTCACATTAGGTGCGGATTACACCATTCCTGTAGGCCCCGGTCTGCTGGTCATGACTGAAACGATTCGAATCCATGGTTGGGCATCGGAAAATGATAGCACGAGCGAACAAACCTATAGCGCCTTCATGGTCATTCTGCCTGTGGGTATGCTGCACCAGCTCATGCTTATTACTCAGGTGGACTGGGATAACAGCCGCACCTACAATTATTTCCGCTGGAGTACAACCTACGATCGTTTCAGCCTTAACTTCATTCTATCCCTGAATCCCGGGCGTATCGATTATGACAGTTCACAGGAAGCATTACCAAACACCGTCGCAGGTTTTGGAACCGGTTTACAGTTCATGTTTATTTACAATCATTAAGGGATTGTGAAATTATAACCTTTACAAAATTGACGAAGTCAATTTGCTTATTTTCAAGGCATAAAAGTTGCAAATAGCCACAGTTTATTTAATACTTTAATAACACAGAAAATATGCAAAAGAACAAGTCAAGATGTATAGGTTATTGTGTAACCGTCCCTAAGGAAAAAAGATGGAAAATAATTCTGTTGTAAAAATTGATAACCTGGTAAAGCGTTTTCCCGTGGGTGGTGATTTTTTTACTGCTCTTAAGAATGTGAACCTTAACCTGGCCAAGGGTGAATTCTCCGGCCTGGTGGGACCCTCCGGCTCCGGTAAAACTACCTTGCTCAATATTATTGGAGGACTGGACTCCCCCAGCGAAGGACATGTGAGTGTGTTGGGCATGGCCCTGAACAACACATCCCACGGTGAGCGCGCCAGGTTGAGACGTAAGAGCATGGGCTTTATTTTCCAGAGCTACAACCTGCTGCCGGTTTACTCCGTATTTGAGAATGTAGAACTTCCCCTAATCCTGAATAAGGTGAATCGTACCGAACGGAAAAAACGAGTCACTCAGGCCATAGAATGGGTCGGGCTCAGCGACAAGATTGATTCACGCCCGGCGCAGCTCAGCGGCGGGGAGTGCCAGCGGACGGCCATTGCCAGGGCCATTGTGCACCAGCCGGAGCTGATCTTGGCGGATGAACCTACCGCTAACCTGGATGCGGAAAATTCTCATCACATTATGAAAATTATGGTGGGGCTGAATAAAGAGCTCTCCACTTCCTTCATTTTTGCCACCCATGATGAAAAGATTATGGCCTACCTGCGGCGGATTATTCACTTGGACGATGGACAGATTACAGAAGATGAACAGATTGATAACCCGAAGTTTGGTCAATAAAAATGCTGTTTAAAATTGCCATGAAAAATCTCCTCGGCGCCAAGCTTCGCACCTGGCTCAATGTGTTTGTTACGGCAATCTCCTTTTTTATGATCATCTTCATGTCCGGCATGTATGACGGCATGCGGGAGCACGCCAAACAAGTCTCCATAGATACGGAGATTGCCGGTGGTGTTTACTGGCATCCCGAATATGACCCCATGGATCCTATTACGTATGAAGATGCCCACTCCATCCCGCCGGATGCGGTGGCAGCACTGGCTAAACAGGGACAGGCAGTGCCGGTGCTGGTGAGCCAGGCTTCCATTTATCCCAACGGCCGCATTATGCCGGTGGTGATGAAGGGTATAGTTCCGGAGCAGAACATTGTAAATATGCCGACCCAAACGCTGGCAGATCACAAAGATTCAACCATTCCCGTCCTCATTGGAAGGGGAATGGCCAACTATGCCAAACTGGAAGTGGGTGACGCTTTCATCATCCGCTGGCTGGATGTTAACCGTACCTATGATGCGGACGAAGGTGTAGTGGTACACATTATGGATACGGAAAATTTCAAAGTAGATCTGGGCCAAATCTGGATTCCATTGGATAGAGCCCAAGCCATGCTGGCCATGGAAGGTGAAGCTACCTATGTCACCTATGCGGAAGGATTATCCGTTGTGGAGGATATTGGTAACTGGATCCCCCGTGATGTAAAATACCTGATCCGGGACATGGAGGCCCTCATTGAAGCGGATGAACCCAACGCAGCAATAATATACATTATACTTCTTTACTACAACTCCTTCTATTTCTGTTCCACCTAGATAAGACTGTGTTTTAAGTAGTTCGTGTATCTTTTCTGCTGATAATTCCTTTCCATCTCCTTCCCATAGTTTAGGTACAACCTCGAAACCATTATGTTCTGCAAATACCTTTTTTTCGTCATATGTCATCCAATGATCTCCACTAGAAAGAAAAACATCAAATATTACTATATGGTTTTTTGGTATTCTATCATATTTCAAAGTGTTATGTTTTTCAGATTTCATATATTCCGCGAATACTGTTATTGAACCATCCATTACATTATTTCCTTTATCTTTAAATGCTTCTTCTACTTTATCCATTCCAGCCCGGAAATGAGGATCTGGTTTTGCATCATCAAAGTCTACACGCCTACTACCAAAATGTAATTTGCCATCAGCATCTATTTCGAACCTAAATTGTGAACCATCTATCTTTTCTTCCACATGTACTATACCTTCCAATAATCTGTCTAATGTGGGACTTCCCAAATGACTTACTTTTTGATATCCTTTCATGGATTAATGCCTCCCAATGTCCAAACTCGATAACTTCCTAATACTATCATACCAGCGATTATTGCTAATAATACCTGAATTCTTATTTCGTAGTTCATAATTGATCTTACCTTCTCCTAATTTGGCACCTAATATAAACGCAAGTACAAGGACTCCTATTACAATCATTATAGCTCCCATTACGCGTATAACAAAATCATGAAACGATTGTAGGTAAAGTCCGAAAGTAATTAATATTATCCCAAGCCATTCTGCACGAAATACTAATCTTTTGCTATCCAAAATACTTCTCCCATAGTATTATTTCCTCCTCCATCTTTCTGTGCTTTCCAAGCCCATCCGCGCGTATGCTTTTCCTCGTGTCTTTTAATCCTTTCAGATATAAGTGAATCATCTACATCAAATTCCGAATCACATAAACTACATTCAATTTTCATATGATTTTTTACTCCTGTCCATCAAATATTCTAATACCTCATTCAAAGATATTTCCTTGTTCTTTACAATTTGTAATCTACCTTGAATGTGGACAAGTTGATCGAATGTTGATTTGTCTATAGTTATTTTTTTCATTATTTCGCCTCCTTTACCATTGCTATTATAGAATTAAGTGTTTGTACTCTTGCTTCATACCATCCTTGATGATATGATGGATTATCATAGTTGTTATAGTCATCTTCATCCTTTCTCTTAAGAAGATTATTCAAATCAGTACTTAGTTTAGTTAATAGTCTTTTCCTAAACATTGTTATATATACATTATCTGTCATTTCT
>JADFRD010000098.1 GCA_022561485.1 Fidelibacterota bacterium
AAGATGTAAAATTTGCCTGATTAAGGCAGGAAACGTAGTCAATAGCGGGGCTATGGACAAGTTTTCTAACGAAAAGCAGGCGAATTTTAGACTTTTTAATTTGTGCAATAGGTTTTGCAAAGCCCTCCATAAGTAAGTGTAAAATGTCGCATTTTTACAAATGCTCTCATTATAGCTATAGTCACATCTGTGGCAATCCTACTTTTTAATATAGTCGCCAACATGTAAACACCCTGTTCTGTGAAAGCTTTAGGCCTTGTTCTTCTTTTGGATAACTTTGTGGTCGATATTTTCTACTTCAAGTTTGCAGTCAAAAATTTTGACCGCAAACCTTCAAATTCTTCTTCATTTAGTTCAAATATAAAATCACTTGGAAATTTATCTGTATTATTTCGTACTGCTTGATTTATATGCTTTGTTTCAACACCATATAACTCGGCCAAATCATAATCAAGCATAACCATGGTATCTCATATGCTATAAATCTTTGTTTGCACTATTTCTATAATACTATTTTTCATTTGTTACCTGAAAAAATTTGAGAAATGGAGTAATGCCTGCCTGCACGCCACGGCCATGCCTGCGTTTCACCTCCGGCAGGCGATATTCGGTTATCGGTATTCATATTTTTTGACCGATTACCGTAAACCGAACTACGAAAGACGATACGGGTTTCGTCAACCCTCCTACGCCAAGGCTGCGGCCGGCAGGCGATAACCGGGTTCCTGCCTAGGCTAACGCTTTAGGTGGCGGTGTTGACTTTTGGATGATTGACATAATGAATGGGTAAGTCGTTTTTGGCAAAGAAGATAATGGTGTCTAATCATTATAAACATCAAGAATTGTTTTATAATATGTCTCAATATCTTTTAAATTGTTTTTCAGAATGCTTTTCAGAATTTTTTGATCTAAACTCTGATATTCGTGAACAGCAATATTTCTAAAACCAACCATGGCATTCATCTTTTCCCCCAACTCCCTGGGAATAATGTTCTTTTGGACAAGAATATTGAAATGCTCTCTTAAAGATCCCGGCAGGCCAAAGCCTTCATAGGCAATAATATGCGCAGCCATATCTATAGATGCCTGCGCCGCCCGCTGCAGATTGAGTACAAAAATATCCTGCACATCAATATTATCCAGTGATTTGGCGGATAAGCCGGTGACCTCTTGAATTCGTTTTAAACAACGCTGAATAATAGCAGATTTTTCAAGTATAATATCCCGATCAACCATAAATAGTGACATCTTTTAATCTGTCTTCAATAGGTTTTCGTACTTTTTTCAGATCCAAATACGTTTGAACTGTCTTAATCTTAAATTGGTTTAGCTTATTTTCATTATTGCAAAAAAGACATTTCCCCTTTTTCAATACCTGCATCTGCAAAATGCTGGATACATTTTTTAAATCAATCAGATCAATCTCCCGGCCGGTGAGTTGGTTCAGATCCAAAGTCATCCGGGTTTTTTCTTTAAAGGATAATTCTCCATGGTTTAATAAAATGGCAATATCAATATCGCTATTCTTCACTTCCCTTCCATCCGCAAAGGAACCAAACAGATAAACAGCTGTAATACCAGGATTTTCTTTAAAGTAATTCTTAATGATTGATTCTTGTTTTTTCAACATGTATAAATTTATGATGGGTCCGTCTTAAAAAATCATCTTTGACGAATTTTTACTGTCCCCAGGGCTGAGGCGGGGCTGCCGGTTGAAAAATGATTGAATGACTGGTAACAACTACACAATCAGTTGTTACGTAGGACACGTTGGGCGATTGACAACCTACCCTGTCGTTTCCTGCCTACATTGCAATCCAAGGTCCAGCTTTGTGTGCCGCATTAGAAAAAGTGAGGCTTGAAAGTCATAGCGGAGTGAAGGATAAGGATTACTTACTGTCTGAATCACGGCATTTTTGTCGGGATGAGTTTAAGTAATTCCCTGAACAAAGCTGGGACGCCTCTCTTTTTCTCCAGCAGCTGTTTCTTTTGCAGCCGTCCCGAAAAAATCGGGATGGCGAAAGACTTGGTGACCCTCCTGCTCCGTCGGTTGAATGTTTAGGATGGTAAAACTGCTCTTAAGATTTTCAGGCATCCGGTACTGTCTTTTTTTGACAAATAACCAATCTTCTTTTTAATAATTGGCAGATCCAGGGTAAACATTTTCCAACGCACAACAGAAGGGAAAGATAATCCGGTTGTTGAAAGGTCACGAATGGCAACATCAAAAGGGTGAGCCGTTTTTCGTGCTGTTGTAATCATTGAAAGTATTACCAAGCCTTTTATATTAAATTTTTCATCAGACAAAACCAAGGCAGGGCGTGATTTGGATACTGCCTTATCCACAAAGGGAAAGGGCACCACAACAATATCCCAAGGTTTAAAGATCATCGTAAACCGAGTCTTCTTCAGAATTCCATTCTTCCAGAATGGTTTCCAATGCTTTCAAATAACCCGTATCTACTACTTTTAATTTTCGTATGATTGCATAATCCTCTTTAATTTCAAACATGATGGTGTCGTTGACATGTATATCCAGTTTTTCCCGGACTTTTTTTGGAATGGTTGTCTGCGCTTTGCTGGTTACTTTACTTGTAATCATAATATTTTCCTTAATGTAAGAATGTAAGGAATTCTTTCATTGTATTCAACTCCTCATTTCTGGGCACTGGCGATAACTAATTGCTTGCCGGCAAACAACCAAGTTTGCTTCCAAAGTTGTTACAATCTCAGAAGTTATTATATCATCATAAAGAATTTCTGCATTGCGTAAATTCATCAAATAGTAGCATTCATCCAATACGATTTCCTTTTTTATCCACTTTTCCAACTATTCTACCTGGATTCCCCATAACTAATGCATACGCCGGCACATCCTTGGTTACCACAGCGCCGGAACCAATCATGGCATATTCACCGATGGTGACGCCGCAAATAATAGTGGCATTGGCGCCAATGCTGGCCGATTTCTTTACAAGGGTTTTCTGGTAAAATTCAGTTCCTCTTTGAGGAAATTCAGATCGGGGCACTTTAATGTTTGTAAAGACCATGGAGGGTCCGCAGAATACGTAATCCTCTAACTCTACACCTTCATAAACAGACACATTGTTTTGAATTTTAACGTGGTTTCCGATCTTCACATTATTGGCAATATTTACATTTTGACCGATGGAACAGTTTTTCCCAATAATTGCCCCGGACTGAATATGAGAAAAATGCCAGATTTTAGTTCCTTCACCGATTTCAACATCGTCATCCACATAGGAGGATTCATGGATATAGTAAGGCCGCTGAACTTCGCGGGTCTTCTCTGATTTAGTGTTCATAGTCAAAAGTTAAAAGTCGATAGTTGAAAGTCAAAGTTCATAGACATGGATCAAGAGAGTGCTTTAATAAAGCCTGAAATAGTTTTGGAAATTTCTAAAGATTCTTTATATAAGCGATCAAACTCTGTATTTGTTATGTAATTAAATTCCTTGGCAAGAAATAACATTGATCGGACTTCTCCACATGATCCTTTTGCAATAAACAAGAATCTCTTGAAATCCGCATCGCTTCCACGTTCAAACCCTTCGGCGATGTTGTTCATTATTGAAACTGAAGCTCGTTGAATCTGATCTTTAAAACTATAATCACGATTGTTTTTGAATTTTCGATATATTTCAATAGTAACATTTTTTGCTTTTTGCCATGCAATAATATCTTCAAAATGTTCAATTTTCATCTATGCGCTTTCAACTTTATAGGCTTTTGACTTTATAGACTCTCCCTGGCTTGCCGGGGTAAGTTGGTCACTGGCTGCAACCAAAATTTTTGTTACATCCAAGGCGTGATAGCCATTGGCTATTTCTGGTTTTGTCCCATCAAAATGGTCAATAAAATATTTCAATTCTTCTGTGAGGGGCATTTTCTGATCATAATCGATCATCTCCACAGGACCATCTACTTTCTCCGGGACTTTTCCATTGAATTCAAATTTTTTGGAATAAAATTTTAGTGGTTTTCCCTCTGTAGAATCATCAAATGTAATCATCGCTTCGGAGCCGATAACCACCAAGCGATGTTCTTTAAAGGGATGAAGCCAACTGACAAAAATGTGACCTCTTACGTTATCCGGGTATTCAAGAATGGTTATGGTGGAATCATGTATTCCTTCCTGAAGAAAAGTACTGCCGTGTGCTTTTACTGCCGTTGGGTAGGATTCGGTATAAAATTGAAAGATAGAAATATCATGGGGCGCTAAGCTCCAGAATACGTTTTCTTCCGTCCTCACCTGTCCCAAATTCAGGCGGTTGCTGTAAATGTACTGAAGCTTACCAATTTTGCCCTCATTGATCAATTCTTTTATTTTGAGGATAGCCGGATGAAACAACAAGACATGCCCTACCATGAGGTTGACATTATTTTCATCAGTTAGTTTTACAAGTTCTTCAGCATCTTTGATATTTAATGTTAGCGGTTTTTCGACCAAAACGTGCTTTTTTGCTTCAATGATTTTTTTTGCAATGTTAAAATGCGTTTCAGCCGGGGTGGCAACTGTAAATCCGGTACATTCATTATTGGTTAAAGCGTCATCTAATTTTGTGTATGTTTTAACATCGGGATATTTACCGGCTAATTCGGTCAAGACCTTCCGATTCATTTCAACGATACCACCCAAAGCTCCTAACTCATAAAGTGTGCGGATATGGTTTTTTCCCCAATACCCGGCACCAACTACGCATACTTTTTTATTGGACATTATGCTTTTATCACTTTTTCAGAATCGTTAATCTTTCCACGTGTGTCAATGATTAGTTTTGCTTCCTTTTCAATCATTTTATAATCGAAACTATCGTGATCCGTAGACAATACTAATGCGTCGAATGATTTGATATTTTCTGCAGTAAGATCAATACTTTTTAAATCAAAATTAAACTTTCTAGTTTTTGGCGCTTCCGGTAGATAAGGGTCAGAATATTGTACATCTGCTCCCATTTTTATGAGCATTTCCATAATGGTCAGTGACGGGGATTCCCGGGTGTCGTCCACATTTTTCTTGTAGGCAAGTCCGAGCACCAAAATACGACTGCCTTTGATAGATTTGCCTGCGGCATTCAAAGCGTCACCCACCTTCTGCACCACATAATTTGGCATTCCAGTGTTGATTTCGCCGGCCAGTTCTATGAAGCGGGTATTCATGCCAACTTCTTTTGCTTTCCACGTAAGGTAAAAAGGATCGATGGGGATGCAGTGGCCCCCCAGGCCGGGGCCGGGATAGTAGGGGGTAAAGCCGAAAGGCTTTGTGGCGGCGGCCTTGATGACTTCGTAAATATCAATGTCCATTTTATCAGCCACCATCTTTAACTCGTTCACCAGGCCGATGTTGACGGCGCGGTGAATGTTTTCCAGTATTTTTGTCATTTCCGCCACCCGTGGTGATGAAACGGGAACGGTTTGGTCCACGATTTGATCGTATAATGTTTTGGTCAATTCCAGGCAGTTTTTTGTATAGCCGCTGACTACCTTTGGAATTGTTTTTGTGGTGTAATTCTTGTTGCCAGGATCTTCCCGCTCCGGGGAGTAACCAACATAAAAATTCACTCCAATAGTGAATTTTTGATTTTCGATTGATGATTTTGCCTGCCGACCCTCTCGACGAGTCGGGAGCAGGCTGGAATTTTTAATTGTCTGAATGAAAGGAATAATCTCTTCTTCCGTAGTGCCGGGGTAGGTGGTGCTTTCCAAAACCAAGAGCTGGCTTTCTTTTAAATAGGGTTTGATTGAACTCAAGGTGTTTTTGATGTAACTCAAGTCCGGCTCGTTATGAATGCCCAACGGGGTAGGCACACAGATGATAATGGCATCCACATTTGAAATTTGGCTGAAATCACTGGTGGCTTTAAAACCATTCTTAACAACAGCAGCGATTTTTTCTTCCGGAATATGCTTGATATACGTTTCACCTGCGTTGAGCTTTTTGACCTTGTCTTCATCAATATCGAATCCGATGGTTTTGAAACCTTCTTCTGAAAATCGGATAACCAACGGAAGTCCGACGTAGCCGAGACCGATGACTGCGATGCAAGCATCGCGATTTTGGATGTTTAATTTTAGATTATTTATTCTATCCACAAATTACTCGAATTAACACGAAACATGCCTATGGATGAACAGGTAATCAGCAAATGGATTCTGGATTTTTCCCAAGTGGTTTTGATGATACTTATAGAATTTTGGTGAATAGGTTTTCGGTGGCCCCGATACACTTCGCTACAGGACAGACGAAGCCGGTATCGGCAACGGTCATCGGCTTTTAGTGACGTAAAAAATCTTTCATTTATCGTTTTTTAAAAGCATCCCAAGCTTTGGCCAAATTATATAATTGTCTTTCAACTTTATCATACTTATCAATTAAACTCTTCGCAAAGCTGTGGATCGACAAATTTGAAATAAATATCACGACATTGACATAGACTAACTACAGTCTCATTCGCCTATGCCATAGCATCATCAATGTACTTTTGTCCCGACCTCGTCGGGATGATGCTTCTTTGCGTAACCTTTTGCTATTAGCCTTGGTATTGCTTTAACAGATCTTCTTAATTGATCCGCAAGATCGAATCGTTCTTCTTTCGGTAGCTTTGGGTGGCGGGGATTCTAAATTATGGATTGGCATAGGTTTTAACCAATCGAAAATTCATTAACGCAATCACTGTAAAAACAAAACCCAGTACAATGTTAAAATGTTGGAAAATGTTTGGAGGAATAAAGTTTATCACTTTAAAACTAGCCATTAATAAAAAGATTGGGATTATTGACAAAAACAAATGGTAAAATGTTAGCTTCTTAACGATAGGCCAGTTACGATGAAACAATAACAAAACCATTGGTATAAAATAAAACACACCAAATGGCAGTGCTAACCAAAGATGTTTACCTGGCTCGTCTTTATTAACTATGACAGCGGCTGTGTTATTTAGGGGCAAATATACTTTGTAATTTGAAAATATTGTAGCGATGAACGGATAATAAATTTTAGTGTTCACAATCAAACGGGTTGGTCTGATAAGAGCGATGTATAAAAGTGACGTTAAGATTATAATTAAAATGGGTTTAAGATTAGCCACTGGCTGCCGGCAGAATAAATTGAGGGGTGGTGAATGTGTGAATGATTGAATGGATAAATGATTGGATGATTGGTTGATTGCCAACCTCCCCCGCAGGCTGGCGGATTTGGTAGGCAGGCAGACGGTGTACAGTCAACGGTGAGTGTTTGCATTTAACATACACCAGGCGGTGGGATTCATTTGCAATAATGTGGATTGCATACCTTTTGTATCTTTTGGAGCTGAAATATAGGCTTCAGCAATGATATCCCGAATTCTTAATGATTCTCTTAATAAATGACCCTTTTTATCTGACATAAAATAGTCCAATAATTCTAAAGATCGTTCGAGGCATCGATGGTATTCTTCACTATCATCCTGGAGATTTGCCGCCCGATTTAATTCATTACAAACCATCAAAATTTGCTGATGGATCGGAAAAGAGGAAAACCGCTGCTGGAGAGATTTATGCCAGGTTGTCATCAGGATTCATCAATAAGAATTCAACAAATGTAGTCACTTTTTCCCGAATATTATCATCTTCGATTTCCATGCTAACATTATTGTCTCGCGGACGAATATTTATTAATGATGTAAATTCAATTCGCTGGTCAGCGGGTTTAAATGGGAAAAAATTCCCACCCCACAAATTTGATTGATCCGCTCCATTTTCCAAAAGTAAAAAAAAACCGT
>JADFRD010000022.1 GCA_022561485.1 Fidelibacterota bacterium
AAATGTTTTACCTGTTCCTGCAGGGCCAATCGAAAAAACAATATCATCTTTATTACAAATTTGAACATATTTTTTTTGCCCTTCTGTCCGAGGAACAATGGCACCTTTTTTTCCGTAATGAATCACATCTTTGGGTACATCAACCGAATGTCCGTTTTCAGACCGGATGACTTTAATCAACTGCAATACATCTTTTTTGGTCAAAGATCCTTTTCGGCCCAACGTTTGAATCATCTCATAGATAATTTCATGAACCAATTCCACATCATTTTTATCCCCATCCAATGTGACATTATTCCCACGAATAAGTATTTTTGTGGAAAATGTCTCATTCAATAAACGAATGTTAGAATCGGCAACCCCAAGCAGTGTTTGGAGATCTACTCCTTTTAATTCAATAGTCTTCTTCATCCTTAATAGTTTTATGTATTAATTTTTTATTCTAAACCAGCAAGGTTTTTTTAATCAAAAATATAATTCTTCTTTGAATAGGCAAAAGTTCATACAATGATAACAAATAAATTTACACAATTTTTACTTCTATTCCTTCTGATGCTGATTGGTTGCAATCCTGTCTTGCCACCAACCCCTGAAGAAGCATATCAAAACAATTTGGATTATTTAAAAAAACAAGCTTTCAAGTACTGGGATAAGCGCTCCAGCGAAAACGATGCTGTCATGGCTACATTTTTTATGGAAAAAGCCCATTTACTTGAACCGGAAAATTTAGGACTCGCATTGCGGTTGAGCAGGGCGTATCATTTCCAAGCATATTATATCGAGACGGATCAAAATCAGAAAGACAGTCTTTTTACACATGGTGCATCCATATCCATGAATGTCATAAAGCAATCACCTGCTTTCAAACAAGTGTACAATGATGTGAATGGTGATTCTATGACTAAAATGATTCAATCTGTTGCAGCTGTCGAAAAAGAATATATAGATGCGTTGTATTGGTGGGCTGCAAATATGGGACGTTATCTCTCTTCAAAATCAGTTCGTGAGCGTTTAGACTACCGTGATTTGGCAGAATCTGTTATACATCGTGTTTTATCTCTGAATCCAGATTATTTTTACGGCGGACCTTATCGATACTTCGGTGCACTTTATGCTCGACTTCCCGGAGTCGAATTAAAGCGATCTGAAGAATATTTCAATAAAGCCATTAAATCACACCCGAATTATTTAGGAACTTATGTTTTAAGAGCCCGGTTTCTACACACCAAAGCCGGAGATCGAGACAAATTCAAACAGGATTTAGAATATGTAATAAATGCCGATCCAGCGCTGATCCCTGAAGTCATGCCGGAAAACTTATTTGAGCAAAAACTGGCTCAAATATTATTAGAACAAGAAGATTTATTATTTAAATAGAATCTACTGGTAAATCAATTATAGCAGAGCCAAATTTTGCTATAATGTTAAACGTCATATTATACTGTATCGTTACCCTATTAGGGATTCTCCTTTTTATAATCATTTGTCCGATTCGAGTCCGTTTGAGTGGAAATCTTACTATACAGGAATCATATATAAATGGCAGGCTTCAATTATCATTCGGTTATAAAAACCGAGGCATTGGAATAAGCATATTTCCTAATAGATCCATTACTTTTGGAAAGTACGAAAAACCTCTTTTTTCTAAAACATTCTATGGAAAACCAATAAAATCTATATTTCTAAAAGATAGAGTATTCTTATTAAAGAAAATTCCATTTACAAAATTAATCAAATCTATATTGAAGACAATTCGATGGGAAGAGACATCCGTTTCAGGTCGTTTGGGATTGTCAAACCCCATGCAAACTGGAATAATTATTGGGTATGTTCATGCAATCAATGGCATTGCTAAACCACGGAAGTTCAGTTTTTCTCTGGAGCCGGCTTTTTCACCAAAAATGAATACAGATATTAAGGGGAATATGCAGGTTCGTTTTTCACCTATTATTACAACGATTCATGCCGGTATAACATACATGAAATTTCACAAATAGAAAGGGACATGATGAGTTTAACAGATCTTATTAAAAATACATTGGAAGAAATTCAGGATTTAATGTTAACCAGAACGGTTGTCGGTGATCCTATTACAGCTGGAGAACATACTGTTATCCCCGTTTCAAAAGTGACGTTTGGGTTTGGAGCCGGTGGTGGTGAAGGAACGGAGTCTAAACAAACTAGTTCAGGACAGGGAATAGGCGGAGGATGGTGCATTGAACCTGTGGCGTTTGTCATCATCGGAAAAGAGGGCGCAAAATTACTTACGGTGGGTGATAAGGAAAGTGTCGTAGGAAAATTGTTTGACCTTGCCCCAAAAGTTATGGATACAGTTAAAGAAATGATTGATAGCAAAACTGAAACCAGTGATAAAAATGAGGAGGACTCATCATGAGTAAAAACGTGTCCGTCGCTGATATTATGACTAAAAAATTAATCACTTTTACTCTGGATACACAGGTTTTGAGTGCAATTGATCAGCTGATATCCAAAAAGATTTCAGGGGCTCCTGTGGTTGATAAAGATGGCAATTTGTTGGGTATACTTTCCGAAATCGATTGCATGCAGACTTTTATGCAATCTACCTACCACAATGAAATGGGTGGACTTGTAAAAGATTATATGTCTGATAAGGTTAGTTTCATCCCTTCCACCATGGGTATTATGGATGTTGCTGAATATTTTCTTGAAACACATTTTCGCCGCTTGCCCGTTGTAGATAATGGCAAACTTGTGGGGCAAGTCAGTCGTAGAGATGTGTTAAGAGCAATACAAAGTTTATAAAAGGAAACATTCATGAAAAAGTGGTCTTATTTAATTTCTTTACTGTTATTTTTTTCCATTCTTAATGCAGCAATGGCCGATGAGGATAAAACGGAGTCGATAAACAATTTGCTTAAGAAAAGTATTGTCGCTATTCAAGATCAACATTACAAAGAAGCTCTAACCTTTATTCATCAGGCCAAAAACATAGATTCAAAAATGGCCGATATATACAGGTTAGAAGGTCAATTGCTGGAAATGCTGGGTAACATTGATGAGGCAATTATCGCCTGGCAAAATTGTATAAAATATGCAGATTCAGAAACAATAATAGAGGAAGCAGAAGTACATCTAAACCATTTAATGGATTAATGAATGAAGCGGATTTTTACTATATTATTTATTTTCCTTTATTCATGTGCTGAAAAACCAGTGGTCAATCCGGACTTTGATTTTTCACAAGTAAAAACAATTGTTATTTACCCAACACCCGATTATAGATCGTTCGCCGGTTCAGGATCAATTATCAATAAAAGCATCGTCTATCATTTAATGAAAATGGGAGTAAATGTTGTTGAACGTGAAACAACACCCGTTTTAATCAAGGAGGCAGCGCTGACTCAAACCGGAATTACCAGTAATACAATTGATATAAATCTGACTTCTTCTGATTTTGTTTTTTTATGTACCGTTACCGAATTCAAGGATTATAAAGTGATTATTATTCCGGTTATTACTGATCATAAAGGCTCCACAGTCACCACAGTAGAAACAGTGGATGAACCCATTGTTTCAACGGACAAGGATGGGAAGGAAATTGTTTATTATGAAACAACAACAACGGAAATAATAACAATAGAAAAAGGGTCTCTGACTGAAACTGAAAGAATAAAATATGTTCCTTCAAGAGTGGGAGTAACTGCTCAACTTTTGAATGCGGGAAACGGAGATGTTCTGTGGACAAACACATATTGGTATACATCCCTCAGTTTGTCCAATGCGGTTAATGAGTGTGTTTATGGGGTACTTAAACCATTAAAAAAGTTGCTTAAATAATTCCAGGGTCACCATCAGAATACTGAAGGTGGATTGATTATAAACTTTTTTCCAGGAGTAGCGAAGTTATTTTGCTAATTTCAGGTAATTGAATATTCATTAATGGATATACCTGTTCTGGGGTATCTAAAACTTTATCCATGTAGTCTGAAACAATTTTTAAAAAAACCATCCGCTGAATTGGAATGAATTGTAAGGATGTTTCAACAATGGCTGCTGCTTCCATATCCACTAATCCATTGTAATCTTTTCCTCCATTGACCACCCCAGCATTTACAGTGGTTAAAGGAAGTTCCCGCAGCCAGGTTTTAAGCAACATTTCAAGATCGTAGACTTTATTATTCTCTTCATTCATGATCTGATTGACCAAAAACATTTCACCAATCTCCGTATGATCCGAATTTCCTCCGGCAATACCCACATTGATTAAAATAGTGTTATTATTATCCATTTTCTCAAGAAATACAGATAATCGTTTACGAACGTTTTTTGCCCCTACCCCAGTTGTTAAACACACAATTTCGCCTTTTTGAAAATAAAACAGCTTTTTATTGAGCTGCTTTTTCTCTAATTGATAAAACAGAATCAATGGCTGGGCTTCGGCTTGAAGAGCAGTAATGAACAGGATTTGATTCATAGAATGACAAAATTTACTTCAATGATTATTAGGAAATGAAGTACTGAAGGAATTCCCCGAGGAAAATCTTTAGAATTTTATACCACACTATTTCTATGAAGATACAGGTATTTACAAGTGACGGATAGGGAGAAACACATAATTTCATTTCTTTATTTGATTAATCAGTGTAGCTCCCTGCCCGCTTGTCTGCCGCCTGTTTGCCGGCCTTTGGCCGGTCTGCCGAAGGCATGGGAATGAAATGTAGGCATGGCCCTTTTTTATTCCTTTTAAATGTGACGAGTGTGCTTATTGGGGTTTTTCAGTTTTTGATATAGCCCCCAGTGGGGAAGTCGAGTTTTGAAAAATTCCAATTTATCTGATATAACACAACGTCATCACATATTAAACATTCGGGGTAGGACATCTCCTGCGTTACCGCGGTAAACAGAATCGTATATGTAAGACTGCTCGCCCGGTTCCGGATTTACCTCAATACATAAAGCTCCGGATGATTTCGCTAATTGGGGATAGCCCGCCGCCGGCCACACCACGCCGGATGTACCGATACTGATAAACAATTCGCAATTGGAAATGGTTTCATCTGCTTGCTTTAATACTTCTTGATTCAGCATATCACTAAACCAAATAATGTCCGGACGGAGCCATGCGCCACAGTCACACTTTCTGTTTTCGAAAGATCCTTCAGCCAAGTCCTCTTTTACCCAGCCTTCTCTTTCACATCTTACCCGCCAAATACTGCCGTGGAGTTCAATCACATTTTCTGTTCCCGCTCGCTGGTGCATCCCATCAATATTCTGGGTAACGACAGTTACATTCGGATGAGAATCCTGGACATCAGTAATAATTTCATGTCCCTTGTGAGGAAAACACTTTAGTGCCTCTTCCCTGCGTAAGTCATGAAAATCAAATACCTTTTCCGGATTCGTTTTCCATGCCTCCTGGCAGGCGTATTCCTGCCAATTATATTCATGCCAGATTCCGCCTTGTCCGCGGTACGTAGGTACACCCGATTCGGCGGACATTCCGGCGCCAGTAAAAAACACGATGCCCTTGTATTTTCCTATATCTATTGCTTTTATGTCCATTATATTATTGGATTAACTTCTGAACTTAACATAATATCACCTTAACATCATGTCGGTGCTCTATGAATTAATTACCATCCTAACAGAACGAAATAATACAAATATTGAAAACAAACTCTGTTTCGGGAAATATAATTACCTCTAAATTTGTAACTATTCAGGCTTTTTTAGGGATGTACGACAAGCATCCTTGCTTGTCGAGTTTTCATATATTCTGAAACAAACACATTTACGACAAGCTGGGAAGCATATCGTACAGTACCTGAATAGTTACCTAAATTTTACAATTGAGAAGTATTTATGAATAGTCGATTAGAAATCATCCAAGGTGATATTACCAAATTGAATGTAGATGCCATTGTAAACGCTGCCAATACTTCACTACTTGGCGGCGGCGGTGTGGATGGCGCCATTCACCGTGCAGCCGGACCGGAACTCCTGGTTGAATGCAAAACCATTGGCGGGTGCCCAACTGGTGAAGCACGTCTAACAGAAGGGTACAACTTACCTGCGAATTTTGTTATTCATACCGTGGGTCCAATTTGGTACGGAGGAAAAAATAAAGAAGAGGCATTATTGAGAGATTGTTACCGGAACAGCATGGTATTGGCGGATGAAAATGATATACGAACCATCGCTTTTCCTAATATCAGTACCGGTGTGTATCATTTTCCGAAAGAATTAGCAGCAGAAATTGCTATCCGTGCAGTTCAGGGGTTTTTAGAAAATAATGAAAAATTTAAAAAAGTGATCTTCTGTTGTTTTGACGAGGAAAATTATTTTATTTATAAAGACAGCTATGTTCTATAAACTAACTGAATTAGACATAATAAAAATATTCAACACCTACCTGCCCGCCCCCTTTTAACATCACCTTTAGAAGGCGGTATGTAAAATTTTGTGGTTTACTCATGGTCATATTTTCCACCTTCTAAAGGTAATTAACGGTTTACTAATAATTGTGGCACGAGGCGGGCGCCCCTTTATTTAATAATTCAAATGTGGAGGGCGGGTATTACTTCAGACATGTACTTTATTTTTTAGGTACACATTATTGTGATGAGCCATATTTACAAATAGTAAACCAGCAGATATGCCAGTAAAAACAGCGTTATCCAAAGCACAGTTGAACCGATAGGCGAGTGTTTGATTATGTCACCGGGATAAATCTCTTTTTCCCTTTGTATCCTCCGCTCAATCTGTGCTTTTTTCCCCGGGCCACTGAATCGTAGAAGCACCGTGTCCGAGGCAATCTTCATGAAGGCCGCAGGATTTTTACTGGCCCGCATTAGAAACGAGGGGATAATATCAAAGGCAATCTTGTTCAGCCTTGCGCCTAATTGAGCCATGGGATTGCTTATAAACCACATAAAGGCCCGGGCGCCTTTTCTATAAAACCAGTCTGTGTCAATCGTAATATAGGATTCACCGCCAAGGTATTTCAAAAGCATAAAAAAACCTAATGCTGTAAACAACAGGATTTGCAGGGTCCAGACAACATGTTCTGCGGTGTAAGGGAGATAGCTCGCTGCGAAGGGCAGCAAATTATACAGAACGCTCGGATACACACCAATTAGTATACATAGAAATGCTGCTATCGCCATAGCGATAAGCATATTAACGGGGGGTTCTTTTACCCTTATACCAGAATCTTTCGCAAAAAATGTAAAGTATGGCAGTTTTAATCCTGTATGCAAAAAGGTGCCCGCTGAAGAAACCGAAAGCAACACCCAAACAATGGTCAGGTGCTCCTCGGCAGCGGCGGTGACGATCATCGACTTACTGACAAATCCGGAAAAGAGAGGGAATGCAGAGATGGAGAGGCCGCCTATCATATACAAAGTAAGGGTGATTGGCATTGTTTTATACAATCCGCCAAGTTCAGTGAGCTTACTTTTGCCTGTCATATACAAAACCGCGCCGGCACCCATAAAAAGCAGCCCCTTATAAAGTATGTGTGAAAAGGCATGGGCTGCGGTCCCATTCAGAGCTAAGGCAGTTCCTATCCCCACACCGGCAACCATATATCCCACTTGGCTGATGATATGATAAGCCAGCAGTCTCCTGATGTCATTCGCCAGTACCGCAAAAATAACCCCGTAGAAGGCCATGATCGCGCCAAGCCATATTAAAATTTCAGCGCCCGGGAAGGCCCGGATCAACACATACACAGCAGTTTTAGTGGTGAAAGCAGACAGGAACACCGCACCCGTAACGGTCGCTTCCGGGTAGGCATCGGAAAGCCATGCCGAAAAAGGAGGCACCGCCGCATTCAATAAAAACCCAATTAAGATGAGATATGCAGCCGGCCCGCTTAATTCCATCAGGTTGAATGCGGTTGAGCCGGTTTCAGCGACATACATAATAATACCGACCAAAAGAGAGAGGCCGCCTAATAAATGAACGAGCAGATACCTGAACCCGGCATTATGTGACGCCTTGGTCTTGCGTGCCCAGATTAGGTAAGTAGAAGACAAAGCCATTATTTCCCAGAAGATGAACAGGGTGATAAAATCGCCGGCAAATGTGACACCGAGGGCGCTGCCTATGTACAACGCAGCAGCAACGTGCTGCCCGGATTTTTTGAGATGAATACTATAAATAAAGCCGATAAAAGCCATGACCACGAAGACATAACCAAATACCATCGACAGTTTGTCGACTCTAGCAAGGATGAGTTCATATCCTAATAAATTCAGATAGCAGCCGTTGCCGTCCGGCATATTAAGCAGGCTTAAACCGGCCAAAACCGGTAAAAGTAGAATATACGCCTGCCGGATCCTGCCCTTCACCAGTGGGATAAATAAAGCTCCGAAGATAAAAATGAGTCCGGGCGGCAGCCAGTCAATCATAATAGTCTTCTTTCCGCATGAGCCATTGATGTCCCAGTGTTTTCGCCAAGACAACAATTAGAATACAGGCGACCAGTCCAAACAAAGCATAAAATCCAGGTATGTTTTCCCACGGGAAATGGATATATGTGCGTGTGATAAAAAAATCCACGATAACAGTCAAGGCAAGGCTGATATAAAACAGTATTTTCAGTAATCTAATATTTTTAGGCTTATCAAAAAAATCCATTTCTTTTTTCATCTCAATTACCTCCGGTTACACTTGCTGCAATCATTTTGGCGAGTTCCAGAAAGACCGACGGCATAAAGAATAACAGCAGCACGCCAATGGCAGTCAGCGTCAGTGACGCGACCATGAGGACCGGGGCTTCACGGATTTTGGATTTGGGATTTGGGATTTCCGGGTTTGGTTCTTTAAAGAATGCTGCGTAAATGATGGGTAAAAAATAGCCGGCATTCAGTATGGTGCTGACGACTAACACAACGATAATCGGCGTTTGTCCCGCTTCGATGGCGCCAATGATTAAATACCACTTACTCAAAAACCCTCCCATGGGCGGGAGGCCGATCATGGAAATGGCCGCAAGGGTGAAGGCTGCCATGGTAAAGGGCATCTGTTTTCCTATTCCATCCAGCTCGCTTACCTTTGTCTTGTGCGACGCCACATAGATCGCGCCGGCACAGAAAAACAGGGTAATTTTGCCAAAGGCATGCAGCACGATGTGCATAATACTGCCGGTAATACCCGAAGGCGTAAGCAGCGCCACGCCAAGTATAATATACGAAAGTTGACTTATGGTTGAGTAGGCAAGCCTTGCTTTTAAGTTATCCTGCCTAAGCGCAATGATCGATGCCACTATGATGGTGAAAGAGGCAAAATAGGCCAGGGCTGTTCCAAGGCCAAGTTGAGCAAGGAGGTTGACGCCGAAAATATGCAGCACAACTTTCACTACAACGAAGACACCGGTCTTTACCACCGCCACCGCGTGCAGGAGAGCGCTGACAGGGGTTGGCGCAACCATTGCCGCCGGCAGCCATGAATGCAAAGGCATCAGAGCCGCTTTGGCAATCCCGGCTATGAACAGAATAAACGTGACAATCAAAAACGCATCACTTACCCCTTCTCCCTTGATATTATTGAATATCCCCAGATTAGAAAATTCAAGAGTCCCTGCTGCATAATAAGTTAGGAATATGGCAAATAACTGGAAGGCTATGGATGTGCCTAACAAGTATATCAGGTATTTTCTGGCGCCCTTCATGGCTTCCGGCGTCTCTTTGTGGGCGACTAAAGGAAATGTGCTGAGAGTGATAATTTCATAAAAGATAAAAGTTGTGAACATGTTTGCAGAAAACGCCACACCCATGGTGGCAGAAAGCGCAACGGCGAAAAAGATGAAATAACGAGTCTGCGCATGCTCGTTTAATGACCGCACATATCCGATGGAATAGAAGGAGGTGACAATCCAGAGGAATGAAGCAGTCAAGGCAAAGAAGATGCCCAGGGCATCAACCTTAAAACTAATATCCAGGCCGGGAAGAATTGTTAACAGTGAATACTCAATTACTTTACCTGCCAGAACCGTCGGCAGCATAGAGACAACGATAGAAAATTTTAAGACCGCAGCGGCAATGGTGAAGAATTCCCTTAAGTTTGGCCTTTTACCTGAAACAGCGATAAACAGTACGGCAATGAGCGATACTGCTATGGCATAAAGAGGTTTTGCTGACTGAACTATTTCCATTGCATTTCCCATCTAAGACAAAGTAAGCATGGTTGTTTTTGGATTGTGAAATATTGTCCATTCCATAATCAGCAATTGCCTCTTCACCTACATTCCTCCAAGCAGCATGCTTGCCGCCTTCTCTGCTATCGAGACCGGCAGAAAGGCAGCGACGCCAAAGAACAGGCATAAGCCCGCAAGTATAAGAGTTGGAATAAGCATGCCGAGAGGTGCGTCATCCGGATTACGGATTTGAGAATATTCCGCATTTTGCGGTTCAGTATTTGCATCCTCGAAATAGATACTTTCAATAATTCTCCAGAAATATACAGCAGTCAGGAGTGAACTCAGTAGAATAATCGGAACGAAATACCACATCCCGGCATTTAATGCGCCCATGGCTATATACCACTTGCTGACAAAACCGACTGTCAAGGGAATGCCTATCATTGAAAGGGCTGCAATGGTAAAGGCAGCCATGCTGTAAGGCATCTTTTTACCCATTCCCCTCAGTCCGGAGATATCTTCTATGCCTGTTTTATATACAACCGCTCCGATTACAAGGAATAAGGTGCCCTTCATGATGGCATGATTCAAAATATGAATAAGGCTCCCTGTCATTGCGGTCTGGTTTATTAAGGCAGCGCCCAGAACGATGTAACCTATTTGCCCGACACTTGAGTAGGCCAGCATCCGTTTGATATTGGTCTGGGCGATGGCCAGCACCGATCCTGCTATTATTGCCACCGAAGAGAGAACCAGTAAAATCTTTGTAACCGGCACCACCTCCAGATCAAACTCTACTTTAAACACCGTAAACATAATCCGTAGTAAGACATAAGCGCCAACCTTGGTCGAAGTAGCAGCCATTATTGCGCTCACAACGGATGGGGCATGAGTATATGCATTGGGAAGCCAAATGTGCAGCGGGAATAAGGCAAGCTTCAAGCTCAAACCAACGGTGAAAAATGCAAAGGCGGTCAACACAACCTTTGACTCATATAGTGGAGGCAGCAGTTCTCTTAAATCAGCCATATTCAGCGTGCCGGTCACCATGTAAAGATAGCCGATGCCGAGAAGGATGAAAGTGGCGGCGATAGTTCCAAGTATCAGATAATTATAACTCGCCATAAGGGCGTTTCTTTTTCTGCCTACGGCGATGAGAGTATAAGCAGCCAAGGATGAAATCTCGATGAACACATAGAGGTTAAACAAGTCGCCGGTCAGGGTCATCCCCATCAGTCCTGCAATAAAAAGCATGTATACGGAGTAAAAGGTTGATATTTTATGTTCAGCAATTTCTTTTTCAATGCTGTGCCTTGCATATAACGAAACGATGAAGGCGATGAAAGAAACGAT
Organism: Fidelibacterota bacterium; assembly: GCA_022561485.1. Classification (GTDB taxonomy): domain Bacteria; phylum Fidelibacterota; class Marinisomatia; order Marinisomatales; family TCS55; genus JADFRD01. The sequence continues at coordinate 11,480 of JADFRD010000022.1, forward strand.
CAATAGAATAAAAATATTGAGATAATCGAGTACATATTCAATGCCCCACGGTGGCTGCCACCCCCCCAACCAGTAACTAATTTTTCCTGTATTTAGAACCCGGTTTAGCAGTGAAATGGAAATTAAGAAGGACACAAAGGTTACTGCCACTGTGATGTACCAGCTATAATGCCTGTTAAACCTGCCTGCAATGGGAATTATGGCTGCCGACATTAGGGAGATAACGATGATCAGGACCGGCAGGTGTTCGGTAATATTTATCATTTTGCAGTATTTGGGGTTTGGAATGGTTCGCCTTTGTTCACCACCAGTTTGGGATTTGGGGTTTCGTTCGCCATTTTCAGTATCTGCTCTTCTTCTATTGTACCGTATGCTTTATATATTCTTATGATCAGTGCAAGCGCAACCGCCGTTACGCTGACTGAAACTACAATTGCTGTAAGGATGAGGACATGCGGCAGCGGATTGACGTAAAGATTAGCTTTTTGCCATAATATTGGGGCGGTACCATCTTTAACCATTGCAGTAGATATATAAAAAAGGAAAACTGCGGTCTGAAATATGTTCATACCGATGATCTTTTTTATCAGATTACCTTTCGCTATCATGGCATAAAACCCGATCATCATGAGGGTAATACTAATCCAGTATGTGTATTTCCCTATAATAAGCTCAATCATCTTTTCGCCCCGCCATTTCAAAAAATATGGTTATCAATACTGCCGCAACAGTAATCCCGATGCCTATCTCTATTCCATAAATGCCCAGATGACTTGCAAGTTTAGGCGTGCCAAGAGGAAGCTGATCGTATTCAAGATAGCTCCCGCCGGCTAATATGCACAGCAGCCCGATAATAGCAAAAATTAATGCACCGGTTGAACTTAGCAGGTCGCTCATCTTCTGAGATATTCTACTTCTTGCTTCTTCCATACCGAATGCTAATACATATAGAATGATACTTGCGCTGAAGATAACACCGCCCTGAAATCCGCCGCCGGGGCCAATCTCACCGTGAGCTATGACGTAGAGGGCATAAAGCTGTATAAAAGGAATTAGTATACTTGCAATAACCCTTACGATTATATGTTCCTTCATTGCTCCCTCTTTCTTCTCAGAAGTAGTACAACGCCTATTCCGGCAGCGAATATTACCATGACTTCTCCGAGGGTATCATAACCTCTGTAGCTTGCCAGTACAGCAGTGACAAAATTCACGATTCCTGTTTCTTCGTATGACTTCTCTATATACCTATCTGCCACATGCAGATTTGCCGGCGCATCAGGGTCGCCGAAGTCGGGCATGTCGATAGTGCCGTACACCAGCACCGCACCGGTCACCATAACGACGATAAAAGAAAGTATAGAGTTGCGAGTCATTGATTTCTGCTTTTGGATTGCAGGTTGCGGACTGGTTCTTTCTCTTCTTTTCGTCCGGCTCAAGGCTGCTATCAGCAGCACTGTGGTAATCCCGGCGCCAACAGCCGCCTCAGTAAAGGCAACATCAACGGCATTCAACCTTACCCACACAACTGCCATGATAAGACTGTATGCGCTTAATATTATGATTGCGCTAAGCAGGTCTTTCATCGAAATGGCAGCAATTGCTAAAATGACCAGAAAAAACAAGAGCATAAAGTCAATCATTCTTTCCCTCTTCCTTTTTCCACGGTTTTAACCCTGATACATAAGCAGCCTTAGCCAGGGCGTGGGTGACTGTCGGATTCGCAATAAATATAAAAACTATTATTATAAGGAGCTTGACGCTCACAAGAGAAAACCCCTCATATATCATGAGACCCGAAAGAACTAGCAACTGTCCAAGGGTATCGGATTTTCCTGCGGGGTGCATCCTCGAATAAAAGTCAGGAAACCTCACAATCCCTATGGAGGACACCACAATGAAAAAACAGCCGAGAGCCAATAGAATGCCGGTTATTATGGCTTGAATATCCATTAATCAAGTCCTCCCGTTTCCATGTATTTAAGAAATGCGATAGTGGCAATAAAGTTTATGAGTGCATAGACCAAGGCGATATCGAGAAAATGGGGACGTTCATAAATAAACCCTATCAATGCCAGCAATATCACTGTTTTCGTGCCGATTATATTCACTGCCAGCGCCCGGTCATATACCCTCGGCCCCTTAAGCGCCCGATAAAGAACCAAAATAGCCCCTAATACAATAACGATTGCTGCTATTTCAAACATTATATTTTCCCTCTATCTTCTTCACCCTCGCCTGCATTTCACCCGAAATAAGGCTTTGTGCAGATTCTTCTGATAGAGTATGGACAATGAATTCATTCTCGTTAACCTCAATGGTGATGGTGCCGGGGGTCAGGGTTATGGAATTAGCGAGGATCACCATTCCTAAATCAGTGTTTAAGTCATTCTTAAATTTTATTATTTTGGGGTGTATCGGCATCTTAGGATGTAGGGTGCGATAAACCAGGTCTAAATTTGCCATTACAATCTGCCAAAAAAGCCAGGGAAGATACCTGATGAATCTGAATGTTCTTTTTATGCCGAGTTTTATGTTGCCTTCTCCGATCAAAAGATCATGTGACATATATGATACCAGGAGACTCGAGAAAACACCAGACAATATGAGTATGAAACTGAACTCTCCTGAGAGGAGTATCCAGAATATAAACATTATTAAAGCCGTTATTACAAAGCTCATAAGCCACTCATTGATGCTAGTTTTTTATTCTCCAAATTTTACAACCTTAGCACCGTCACTAACAAACTCAAACAACCGCTGAATTTCCACCAATTCAGAGACGGTTTTGTCATATTTATATCCATCAAAATATTGTTTAATAGTATGGGTAATTTTTCTCGCGCGTCCAATCGGATGGTTCAACAATACAGGATACATTTATACTGATACATAATGTCACAATACTAATGGATTATACGATTTCTTAAAGTCAACTCTTAAATGCATTTCAGACAATGTTTGTAGAGAAATTGAAGCTGTTGCATCTCTACTTTTCTCAGCGACAAAAATGAGAAACACAAATGAAACACGACAGCCAGCTAACGCTGGAACAAAGATACGAAATATATTCTTTGCTTAAAACAGGTCATAATCAATCAAAACCTTTACGATATAGGAATCGTCTTCATTTCATTTTTTCCAAGCCAAAGGTAAAGTTTGTTTAACACATGCTGTTCGGCATGGTGGCTTCGGAGAAGGTGATTAATTCAGAAATAGGGCGATAATTATGGGAATCTATTATGATGAGTAAGACATCAGATTAATAGAATGTAAGTAAAGTTAATTCTCCATTAAATACAGGGAATTCTTGCTTGCTTCATTTGAAATATAAGAAGGACTGGCCGGTAGAGGTAAATTGCTTCGTTATAATGAACACTCCCATAACTAAGAAATTGAGAGGGAACTGGGATAGAAATTTTCTATGTAATCCAGATATATTTTACCGAAATAAACTGGCACTTGGAAATTATTTATATAGGGCTTTGCAAAACCTTTTGCACAAATTAAAAAGTCTAATTTTAAATGATGTTTATGGGGAACTTCAGTAACGGATTAGTCTTCATCCGGAATCGGTTTTTCCGGGTGTACCATGGGCACAAAACGTACAGGAATCACCGATTTCTTATCCATGATATCATCCTCCAGTTTGGTAATTACCCATAATTCCTGCCAGATACTCCCTACGGGAATCACTAATCTTCCACCCACTTTTAATTGGTCAATCAATTTTGGCGGAACTTCCGGTGGTGCAGCGGTGACAATGATCACATCAAAAGGCGCTTCATCCGGCCAGCCTTGGTAACCGTCACCCCATTTTACATGAATGTTATCATATCCTAGGTCTTTTAGTGTATTTGCTGATCTTTCTGCTAATTCTTTTACAATCTCAATGGTAAACACTTCATTGCACAGCGGAGATAAAACTGCAGCCTGATAACCGGAACCGGTGCCGATCTCCAGTACTTTTTCGTCACCTTTCAATTCCAGTAACGATGTCATAAGACCTACGATATACGGTTGAGAAATCGTTTGACCTAAGCCGATGGGCAGGGGTGAATCCCTATAGGCATAGGGCTGCTGTTCCACTGGAATAAACTCATGGCGCGGCGTGTAACGCATAATATTTAACACTTTTTCGTCTGAAACACCTCGAGCCATAATCTGGCTATCCACCATAATCCTGGCTTTCTCTTCCCAGTTTTCAACTTGTGAAAAAACCGGGTATTGAATCCAGAAATAAACCCACAGCAAACAAATAATGCGTTTCATGGTTGAATGTAGTATAAGAAATAGAAAAAGAAAAGAAGGACTATTTTATTCCTTTTGGAAAGCATTAACCGTATTTCGACTACGCTCAATACAAGTGTTGATGCTTGGATTGATACTCTGAACATTCATTCTTCATTACGGGGCAAGCAGTCAATCTAATCCATAAAAGGAAAAATGTCAGCTTAACAGCTGCTCGCTAATATTCCAAAGGCGCTGCTGGTCTTCAATCACATAGGATTGGGTAGAACTGTCTTTGGTTTTGCACTTATCAAAGTATTTCCCGTTTACACCTTCTACTTCATCAGACGATGCCAGATATATACTTGTTTCGGCGCCTTTTTTAATACTGATCGCTCCCAAAGCCTTTGCTGCCCCCAAACTCATACGAACACTGCGTTTATTGTTGTTTCCGAAATTCGTTTTCACAAACCCGGGATGTAGGCAATTGGCCGTTGTGCTGCTGCCTTCCAGCCGGCGGGCTAACTCATAGGTAAACATAATATTGCAGAGTTTTGATTTGCAGTACGCCGGCCAGCCTTTATACCCATTAAAGCCTTGGAGGTTATCAAAATCCAAGTGGGTGTTGAGGTGGGCATTGGAAGCCACATTTACAATGCGTGAATTTGGAGTGGCTTTCAATGTGTCCAATAAAAGATCCGTTAACAGAAAATAAGATAAATGGTTTAAGGCAAATGTATTTTCAAAACCCTCTCTTGTTTTACCAAATTCAGATATGTAGGCGCCGGCATTGTTCAGTAATACATCAATCTTATCAAATTTGGATTGAATCTCAACCGCCAACCGACGGACATCCTCCATCAATGAAAGATCGGCTTGGAAAAAAGTAACATGTTCATTTCCGGTGGCAAATTGGATTTCAGAAAGAGTGGATGAAATTTTATCCGGATTTCTACCCACAAGACCCAGTGTAAAACCCATTGAGGCCAAGTTTGATGCAGCTTCCTTGCCGATGCCGGCCGTGGCGCCGGTGATGATGCAGATTTTATCTTGATGAGTAGAAGTCATATATTTAATCAACCATATATTATCAACAGGCAAGCATGTCTGTTATACGAAAAGCCTGATGTATAGACATTCCTGTTTGTACTTTGTTTTTTTCAAAGTTAAATTTTCCAATAATATCAATTTTTATCAGGTTTTATTTGAATCCCCAGTTCGTCTAACTGCTGTTTGCTCACGGTGTTGGGCGCTTCATCCATGAGTGAAACCGCCGATGTTGTTTTTGGAAATGCAATCACATCACGGATATTGTTTGATCCTGTCAGTATCATTACCAGCCTGTCAAACCCAAAGGCAATACCGCCGTGGGGTGGAGCGCCATAGGTCAGAGCTTCCACTAGAAAACCGAACTTTTCCTTTGCTTCGTCCCGGCTCAAGCCCAGAATTCCAAAAATCTTTTCCTGAATTTTCTGGGAATGGATTCTGATAGAACCACCGGCGATTTCATGACCATTCAAGGTGAGGTCATATCCTCTGGAATAAACAGAAGCAGGATCAGAATCCAGTTTATCAATATCTTCTTCCATGGGCGCTGTAAAAGGGTGGTGCATGGCAACATACCTGTTTTCTTCTTCATTAAATTCAAACATAGGGAAATGGGTCACCCAAAGGGGATTAAATGCTTTTTTATCAGCCAATCCTTCTCTCCGGGCAATTTCTACCCGCAGGGCGCCTAAGGCAGGCTCAACAATGGAACGTTTATCCCCCATCAAGAAAATAATATCTCCATCATTCATATTGGTGGTTTTGATAAGGTCCTTCTGCAGATCACCGGAAAAGAATTTTGAAATTCCACCCGTCAATTGCCCGGCCTCTGCTTTCATCCAAGCCAATCCTTTGGCCTTATATTTTTTAACATAATCGGTGAACTCATCAATAATCTTCCTGGAATATTTTGCGCCATCCGGAACAACAATGGCTTTTACCGAATCAACAGATTTGAAAGCATTGAAATCAGAACGCTCAGTGAATTCTTTCACATTCCGGAGAAAGAGTTCATATCGCGTATCCGGTTTGTCTGATCCGTATTGACTCATGGCCTCATCGTACGTTATTCGTGGAAACGGATCAGGAAGGTCAACATTGATTACTTCTTTAAACACATGCCGGGTCAATCCTTCCATATTACTGAAAATATCTTCTTCATCGATAAAAGACATTTCAACATCAATCTGGGTGAATTCCGGTTGTCGATCCGCTCGAAAGTCCTCGTCTCTGAAACATTTTACAATCTGAAAATAGCGGTCAAAGCCTGAAATCATTAAAATTTGTTTATAAAGCTGGGGCGATTGGGGAAGGGCATAAAATTTCCCATGATGAATGCGGCTGGGTACCAGAAAATCACGAGCTCCTTCCGGAGTGGATTTCATCAAAGTAGGAGTTTCAATTTCTATAAAATCCTGATCAGTTAAATATTTGCGTACAGCTTGGTAGGTTTTATGACGGGTCATTATATTGTGCTGCAGTTCATCCGTGCGTAGTTCCAGGTAACGATATTTCAAACGTAAATCTTCCAAAGCGCTGTCCCTGTCTGTGATGATAAATGGCAGGGGCGCTGTTTCGCTCAACAGTTCCATTGATTCAACAAGAACCTCAATCTCACCTGTGGGCAAATCCGGATTTACGGCGCCTTCGCTCCGGGCCTGCACTGTTCCCCTCACCGAAAGAACATCCTCCATAGAAAGTTTTTTCACTGCTTCAAAATCGCCCTTATAATCTTCAGAATTGAAAACAATCTGGGTTTTGCCGTAACGGTCCCGGAGATCAATAAAGATTACTTGTCCGTGCAGACGTACCGTATTTACCCAGCCATTGAGATTAACGGATTCACTTACATTCTTTTTGCGGAGTTTTCCGCAGGTATGGGTTCGTTTTTTCATTTTTTTTAATTTTTGATTTTTAACTTTATAAAGCAGTAGAATTTATAGATAAACTGAAGAAAATCGTTGTGGAAGTTTCCACCTTGCCAATTGGAGGAGATGCAATCTCATATTATTATCATTTTCCGGGCAATCATTTTCTCGCTATGCACCACACGATAACATATACATTATTTAGTAAACATTTCCTGAAGTATTATAAATACTTTTTTTTGTACAGGTATTGATATAATACCCAATTTTTTTACCAATCTGGTTTTATCGACAGTTCGTATTTGATCTAGTATTATTTGTCCTTTCCTTCCTTGAAATGTGCAGGGAATTCTTGTGGGATAATTCCGACCTTTGGCGGACATTGGAGCAACAATGACTGTTTTTATATTATCATTCATCTCATCAGGTGAAATGATTAAACATGGTCGGGTTTTTTGAATTTCATGGCCGACAGTAGGGTTCAAAGAAATAAGAAATACATCAAAGCGTTTTATTACCATTCCCACTCTTGTTCATCCCACTGAGATGTCGGTTCTGCAATTGAAATAACGGGTTCATCATCTTTGTTATGAGCCATACGGGCAAAATCATCATTCCATTTTCGCCTTGGTTGATGCGCAGTCCTTATGATTAGTTCATGCTTATGGACTTCAAGTTCAACTTCATTCTCAAACCCACATTGTTTAATAACAGGTTTAGGAATGCGAATTCCTAATGAATTTCCAATATGTATTATATTTGCTTTCATACGTAAAAAGTAATTACAATATAATTACATAACAAATAAATAATAAATGAATTTCAAAAAAATTAAAGATTAGAGGGCTTTGCAAGACCTGACGTGTGAAGAAAATCTTTGCGGAAGTTTCTACCAGAAAACGAATAGATTTTACTCCTGCAAAATTATGTTATTTCATCAAAACCATTTTCTGATTTTTCACAGTGAAAATTTCTGACAACGCTTTTAGATTATCACCCTTTCCAAAAATGAGCCCAATATTAATAGCAGTTAGTACAAATAACTTCTCTAATAATCCGAGTTTTTTCTCATCTTTCATGTAATCATTCAAAAGTCTTATTGAATAATAATACAGTTTTTCGCAAAGAAAAATATTTGTGTGGAAAATGATTAAATTAAAAAACCGTCAACAGGTTGTTTTTATACAAAAAAGATGTGGGGATACTGCTTCCCCAAAAATATAGGTTAAATCAAAATATAAAAAATCAGCGTCTTGATACTTTCAATCGATTCACCGCCCGCAGTAAAGAAGCCTTATTTCTTGCTATATCAATATCTTTTGCCTGTTTCCGCTCTTTTGCTCTTTGCATAGCCGATTCAGCACGCTGGATGTCAATTGTATCAGCGCGTTCATATGTTTCCAGCAATAACTCTACTTTTGCTTTTGAAATTTCTATAAAACCGCCGCTGGTGGCTAAGTAATGATCTTTTCCATTTTGAGTCACCTTTATTTCACCTATTCCTATAGCAATAATGGCTCCCCGGTGGTTAGCCATGATACCGAAATAACCATCCAAGCCCGGACAGCGGACGTGTTCTATATATCCTTCATCCAGAATTTTAGTGGGTGTCACAATTTCTAATTGGAAGGTACTCATCAACATCTACCGGTAAAATAAGTGTTTTGTATGGAATGTTCAAGTTCAAGGCTTGCAATGTATTTCATAGTCAGGAGTTTACTGTTGTAAATGACTGATTTGGAATTCAAGTATAACGCAGAAATTGGGCATTTCAAACAAACACTCATCAGGCAGCGGCTTTCTTGGCATTATCAAATACTTCATCGATTGAACCCACATAGGCAAACATATTTTCATGGATCTCATCAGTGTCGCCGTTCAAAATGGCTTCAAAACCGTCTATCGTATCTTCCAGGCTCACATACCGCCCTTCTTTTCCTGTAAACTGCTCAGCCACAAAGAAAGGCTGGCTCATGAATTTCTGCATTTTCCGAGCCCGTGCTACCGTCAGTTTATCATCATCGGATAGTTCGTCCATACCCAAAATGGCAATAATATCCTGGAGGTCTTTATACTTCTGCAAAACCACTTGCACATTCCGTGCGACATTATAATGACGATCACCGATGACGCGGGGGTCAAGAATTCTTGAAGTTGAAGCCAGAGGATCAATGGCAGGATATAATCCCAATTCAGCAATTTTACGTTCCAGCACGGACGTTGCATCCAAGTGGGCAAATGCCGTTGCCGGAGCCGGGTCTGTCAAGTCATCCGCGGGGACATACACTGCCTGGATGGATGTAATCGACCCTTTCTTCGTAGACGTAATCCGTTCCTGGAGTTCACCCATTTCGGTCGAGAGTGTGGGCTGATAACCAACGGCTGAAGGCATACGCCCCAATAGGGCAGATACTTCTGAACCTGCTTGAGTGAAACGGAAAATATTGTCAATAAAGAGCAAAACATCTTTACCTTCATCATCGCGAAAATATTCGGCCATGGCCAAGCCGCTCAAGGCGACGCGCAAACGCGCTCCCGGCGGTTCATTCATCTGGCCAAAGACCATGGTTGTTTTTTTAATTACACCGGATTCGGTCATTTCCAGATACAGGTCGTTTCCTTCACGGGTACGTTCACCCACACCGGCAAAGACGGAATAACCACCATGTTCCGTAGCAATGTTACGGATCAATTCCTGAATAAGTACTGTTTTTCCTACACCGGCGCCTCCGAAAAGCCCGGTCTTTCCGCCTTTGGTATACGGTTCCATCAAGTCAACAACCTTTATGCCGGTCACCAGCATTTCTGTGGATGTTGTTAAATCTTCATGCTTGGGCGCCGGACGGTGAATGGGGTTTCTTTTTGCAGTTTTAACTTCTTCCATTCCATCAATAGTATTACCGATCACATCAAATAATCGACCCAGTGTTTCCGGTCCCACAGGCATAGAAATGGGTTCGCCTTTATCGACAACTTTTTCACCCCGGACTAGTCCATCGGTAGAATCCATGGCGATGGTTCGAACCACACCGTCACCCAAATGCAAGGCTGTTTCTAATACCAGTGTACCATTTTCACCCCGGTTAACTTCAAGTGCATTCAAAATTCTGGGCAATTGGCCGTCTTCAAAAACAACGTCCACCACGGCACTCATAATTTGTGATATTTTTCCAACGATTGGCATATCAGTTCCTTAATTTATTTTTTTAAGGCTTCGGCACCACTTACGATCTCAAGCATTTCTGTCGTAATGGCGGCTTGGCGAGCCTTGTTGAATTGCAATGTTAAATTTTTAATCATATCATTAGCGTTATCTGTGGCATTTTCCATAGCTACCATTCTTGCTGCTTGTTCGCTGGCATACGATTCCAACAAATATTTCCACATCTGAATATTTAAATGACGGGGAATCAAACTCTTGATTATATCTTCTTTATTTGGTTCATAAAGCCGGCCGGTTATCTGGTCTGCTTCTTCATCAAACACCAAAGGCAAAAGTATGTCCGATTGTATTTTCTGTGATGCAACATTGATAAACTCATTGTAAACAACATGAATTTCATCCACATACTTATTGGTAAAGTGGCTTATGATTACATCACCCATTTTTATGGCATGGCCGAAGCTCAGTTCATTCCAAAAGTCCGTATGGCTTTCAATAATGGTGTAATCACGTCTTTTAAAATGATCCCGCGCTTTTTTACCGATGCAAAACACATCGACAATTTTTTTGCCAATTGCATCTATTTCATTCTGTGCTTTTTTAAGGATGTTTGTGTTGAATGATCCAGCCATACCCCTATCAGAAGAGACAACAACATATCCAACCCGTTTGACTTCACGGACATCCAATAAATCCAGTAACTCGCGCTCTACATCGGGGAGCAAATTATAAATCACGCCGGAAAGACGATCAGCATAGGGCCGCGCTTCTTCCATTCGTTCCTGTGCTCTACGCATTTTTGCCGCCGCCACCATTTTCATGGCTTGGGTCACTTTTTGGATGCTCTTGACGGATTTAATCCGATTGCGAATGTCTTTCAGCTTGGCCATTAATTAAGAGATTGGATTGCTGGATGGTTGAAGGATTGGAGGATTGAATGGGTGAAAGGCTGCAAGGTTGAATGATTGAATAGATGATTGAATAATTGCCACTTTATTCTCTGTGTCCTTATTGTTACTGCAGCTATCACTGCTACGATTTTGTCTAACATCTAACATCAGTCGTCTAACTTTTCCCACTTTCCATCTTTTGTTATACTGTAAATCCACTTTTAAATGCAGTAACAGCTTCAATCAGCTTTATCTCGATTTCTTCGGTGATTTTTCCTTCATCCGTGATGGCATTTAATTCATTTGCATTATTTGCGTCCAGATAGTCAAAAAAACCGTTTTCAAACTCACTGACTTTTTCAACAGGAATATCATCCAAATGCCCTTTGGTACCGGCAAAAATGATCACAATCTGTTTCGCAACATCCATGGGGACATACTGATTCTGTTTTAATATTTCTACCATACGTTCACCGCGGGTAAGCTGATCCTGAGTTACTTTATCCAAGTCCGATCCAAATTTTGCGAATGCTTCCAATTCACGGTATTGAGCTAGGTCCAATCGAAGTGTACCGGCTACACTTTTCATCGCTTTGATCTGGGCATTACCACCCACACGAGATACGGATAGACCCACGTCAATGGCGGGACGAACCCCGGAATTAAATAAGTTCGTTTCCAGATAAATCTGACCGTCTGTAATGGAAATCACATTTGTGGGAATGTAAGCAGCTACGTCCCCTTCCTGTGTTTCAATGATGGGTAACGCCGTCAACGAACCACCGCCTAAATCATCAGACAGTTTAGATGCACGTTCCAGCAAACGACTGTGTAAATAAAATACATCACCCGGGAAGGCTTCCCGGCCGGGAGGCCGGCGTAAAACCAATGACATTTGTCGATAAGCAACCGCTTGCTTTGATAAATCATCATAAATAATCAAGGCGTGCTTCCCGCTATCGCGGAAATATTCCCCCATGGCACAACCGGAATAAGGAGCAATATATTGTATCGGTGCGGGATCAGAAGCGCTGGCAGCAACTACCGTGGTATATTCCATGGCACCGTTGGCTTCTAATTCTGCTACAATGGTTGCCACTGTCGATGCCTTCTGCCCGATGGCAACATAAATACAATAAACCGGTTCATCTGTTTTATGGGTATATTTCTGATTAATAATGGTATCAATTGCAATGGCAGTTTTACCTGTTTGGCGGTCGCCAATGATTAATTCACGTTGACCACGACCAATGGGAATCATGGAATCAATGGCTTTTATACCGGTTTGAAGGGGTTGTTTTACAGGCTGGCGGGCCATGACGCCGAGCGCTTTTCGCTCAATGGGTAAATGATCCGTTGCATCAATTGGTCCTTTGCCATCAATCGGATGTCCCAGTGAATTTACGACTCGTCCGAGCATACATTTTCCAACAGGAACTTCCACAACCCGCTCCGTCCGTTTGGCTAAATCACCTTCTTTTACTTTACTGCTTTCGCCAAATAGAACCAACCCAACATTGTCCTCCTCAAGATTCAGGGCCATTCCGAAGACACCATTCTGGAGCTCCACCAATTCGGAACTCATGACATTTTCAAGTCCGCTGACACGAGCAACACCATCACCGATCTCGATGACTTCACCCACCTCAGATACATCGACAGAAACATCAAATTTCTCAATCTGCTGTCGCAGTAATTCAGTTATATTTTCTGTGTTAATTTTCATTACATTTCCTTGTTTCTAGATTTGCAATAGTTCTCGGCGTAAACGGTTTAAATTGTTCAGCAGAGACCCATCCAAAAACGTGTTTTCAATTCTCAATTTGATACCGCCCAATAGCGTCTCATCCAACTGAATATTTAAGTCCACTTTTTTAGCAAGCGACTTTTCTATGTTCTTATGAAACGTCTTTAATTCATCCTGTTCCATTTTGCATGCCAGATGTGCAGTGACAGCTACAATCCCTTCCTTTTCCTTATAAAGGCGGCTGAATGCCAGCACCACTTGGCGTACTAGCAGAACCGATTTCTCTTGAACGATTAAACCTAAAAATTCAACAACAATCGGATGACACACCTCTGATAATGCAGAGCGAAATATATTAACCTTTTGTTCCAGAGTGATGCGTTTGGACAGGAATAAAGATTTAAAATGCGCATCTTTTTTCAGCAAGTTGTCTACGAATTGCAGTGCAGTATAAACTTCACCACCGGCATCTTGCGCTGTTTCCAATAAAACAGATGCCAAATTTTTGGACCGCTGATTAAGCCTCATATTCTCTTAATTGGGCGAGAGATTGATCAATAAGCGTTTTATTATCTTCAGGAGATATATTTTTCCTGATGAGTTTTTCAGCCACAGCAATAGAAATATTAACTACTTCCCCTTTGATTTCAGCTATGGCTTTGTCTCGCTCAACGTTTATTTGTTTTTCAGCTTCTCCGACAATATATTTGGCTTGTTCTTTTGCAATTTCCAGTGTTTCATCTCTCAGCTTTGCTGCCGCTGTTTTTCCTTCCGATAAAATCAATTGGGCTTCTGAACGAGCCTGGTTGATAATCGCTGCACCTTCTGAGTTTAACCGTTCCAGTTCTTCCTTTGCTTTTTCGGCATCTTCCAGCGAAGACCGGATTAACTCTTCTCTTTCTTTTAACATTTTCAGCAACGGTTTCCAGGCAAATTTTGCCAACACAAACAAAAGCAATAAAAATGTCAGAATGGTCCAGACAAATAGTCCCGGATCAAGTTGGACTAATGGGTTATTCATGAAATATCCTCAAAGGTTATTATTTCATCAACACGATTAACAGGACAAACACTTCGCCCAAAATAGCCACACCTTCGAGCAAAAATAAAGGCAGGTTTACTGCACCCGTAATCTTATCGGACGCTTCTGGTTGACGGGCAATCCCATCTGCTGCTGCTACCGCTAAACGTGAAATGCCAAGACTGGCACCGATCACAATTGCTCCCAATCCAAGTGCTGCTCCAAAGTAATGTAGATTTTCCATCGTTTCTTTCTCCTTAACTGTTTATTTAATGATGAACATTGATTGCCATCCCAATAAATACCGATGACAATAACGTGAATACGTATGCTTGTACCAATACAACGATTATCTCTAACCCACTTATGGCGACAGCCATGGGCACAGAAATAAACGCAACTCCTATTCCGGCAAATGTACTCTGAAACATATCTGCAAAAATGGCCATAAAGGATAAAATAGCTAAAATTGCAATATGTCCACCAGCCATATTTGCCGCCAAACGCATGGTTAATGCAAATGGTTTAACGAATAATCCAATAAGTTCAATTGGAATAAGAATAATATAGACCGGCCATGCCAGCCCCGGAGGTACCATATTTTTCCAGTGTGTAAAAAAACCATGTGCTTTTGTTCCTGCAATCATGATGGAAAAAAAAGTGATCACAGCAAGCCCGGCGGTCACGTTGAAATTTGCTGTAGCTGTGGATCCGCCATGGAGGAGTGTATTGATAAAATTATGCTGATCGTCTGCCGGCACATGGAAAACGAAACGGTTAATGGATCCTAGGATATCAAAAATGGGTATAAGTCCTATCCCATTGGCAAACAGAATAAAAAAGAAAAATGTCAGTATTATGGGTGCCCACATATCAGTGAATTTTGACCCAACATTGGGTTTAATCATGGAATCACGTATCAATTTAACAATTGCCTCCAAGGCATTCATCCACCCGGATGGTATTGCTTTATCCTGCTTTAAATAGCGTCTGATTGGGATAATAATGGCACAGGAAACTAAAACAGAAACAATCCACAGCATTAAAACATGCTTTGTGATTGAAAAATCAATCCCAAATATGGATGGTAATTGAATGAGCGGATGATCTAAAGAACTATTGGATACATGGCGAATAATATTGTCACCTACTTGATCCAAGACACCTCCAGCGCCCGTGGGGCCAGTTTCAGCAGCTGCACTCATTTATAGTTTGTTATTGCCTGTCGATAAAAAAATAGATTTTAAAAATAACGCCTCACACACGTGAAGCGTTATAAAATAACCAACAAAACTAATAATAAAAGGTATTGGTGTAAAAGAGTAAAAAGTAAAAATATATATAAAATATGCTCCGTAGAAAATCATTTTACCCATAAAAGTTTTCAATAAGATGTTGGTCACCTTTTCCGGTGATTTTTTCTGGACATTCGAAATAAACAATATGGATATAACACCGATGATTAATGGGGCTATCATTCCTAGAAAGATCTCCTTGAAGTATTGTTCCATACCCCCGGCAATAAACCCCCAAGTTCCTAAACAAAATACACTTATATATACTGAAAATTTAATTGATGACATCTTTACTTTCGCCAGATTGTTTTGGCTAATCCATAAAATCCGGAGAATAAACCCATCATGAGCCCGAATAACATTAACCATGGTTTTGTCCCAAGCCATTCATCTAAAAAATACCCCACCAGCACCAAAATGATTATACCACCAATTAAAGAATAAGATGCTGCTGCAGCTGGACCGGACTGTTTTACCAATTTCTGGAAATATTGGAAGGAACGAGCGAAATGCTCGTTCTTTTTTTCACTCATTATATGAAGATGAACCGTCTTCTGGACCATCTTCGTTAATATCGCTTTGTTCGGTAACAGGTTCATTTCCCAAAATGATGCACTGTCCTTGGAATTGGGCTCCTTCCTCAATGATTAATGTTTTGTATGTCAAATCACCATCAAGATGAGACCCTTCCCCCAGCACCGCTCTATTTTCCGCAACAACATTTCCTTCTACGGTACCCCCGATATGAATATCACTACACATAACGTCACCGCGGATTTTTCCCGTTTTGGAAACCCTTACGGCACCTTTGGTTTCAATATTGCCAAATACAGTTCCATATACAATAATACCTTCTTCGAGCTTAATATTACCGTTGAATACTGCATCTTGTCCCACCATGCTGTTCATGTTTTGAAAATTTATTTTAGCCATTTGTGTTTACGCTCAAATCTTTCTTTTTATATTCAGGAAAAAATTCTAAGGGGTCAATGACCCTGCCATTTTTCCAAATTTCAAAGTGCAAATGAGGGCCGGAAGATATGCCTGTACTGCCCGCCAAAGCAATAACATCTCCCCGTTTTACAATTCCATGCGTCTGCATAAGATTTATTTGATGATGACCATAATGGGTAAAATAACCATCTCCGTGATAGATGATAATCAAGTTACCAAGATCATACGTCCATCCGGAAAAAATAATGCGTCCGCTGGCTGATGCCAAAACAGGTTCGCCTTCTCTCACGGCGATATCAATACCATAATGATTTTGCTGCCAAACATGGGAATAATCCAACATACGCTGGGTTAAAAAACCATCAATGGGTGCTTGGGATGGAATATTCTCTACATAGGAAATGGTAAATGCTTTTTCATCTCGCGCGCCGAACTCATTTTCATCTTCATTTACAACACCTAACTTGCTGCGGATGATTTCTTCCATCTGCCCCAATCGATTCAGGTCACGAACCATGTCCAATACCTGCGTTCGTTCGGAAAGCATTTTTTCAAATTGCCGGTTCTTTTCACGGAATTCAACAATACGGGGAATGTAATACCAAAGACCACCTCCAAAGCCAATTAATGAAACAAAAATAATAATAACGATGGTCCAAATCCATAATCGGCTGATGGAAAAACTTTTTTGTGCATCAATATTTTCAGAAAGAATATGAATTGTGTACCGATTAGATTTCATAACTCATTTATTGGATTGAGCGAAGCAGATCCAAAACCCGTTCTAAATCATCCTCTGAATAATATTCTATTTCAATCGTACCCGATTTGCCTTTATGGTGAATGCGAACTTTTGTTCCCAAAAGTCCAATCAATTCATTTTCCAATGTTCGTACAGCCAATGAAGATTTTCGAATACGTTTCCTTTTTGGTTTTGATGGAGAAGCCGTTTTCCCTTTAACA
>JADFRD010000099.1 GCA_022561485.1 Fidelibacterota bacterium
TATGGAATTAACATACTAACTTCAATTAAAACTTGGGTTTTTAAAAAAGTAATCGGTACGACAGTCGTTTCTGCCCGAAGCATATATATTTTCAAAGAGGGCGGGGGCTTGTCTGTCTGCAGCAAAAATTGTGTTAGCTTAATTCATAGATGGGTTCAATCGTTTTTTCAAGTATGTCCCAAAGTCCGATAGCTGCTAATATTGCTAGGTTTGGAAAGAGCAGTGGTGCAAACACTGGAGCACCGTATATTAAATTATCCATAAAGCTCGAAGCGGGTCCTTGAAAATCCGACACCTACCACTGGCATTAAATCTTCCGGCTCACACCCCGGCGGCCTGCTTTCCCTGCCCGACTACGTCGTTCAGGCGGGCGGTAGACAGGGTGGGGCTTGCTAGATCTAAGCGTCCATCCAGCTTGGTAAAGGGGTATTTGTTGCTTCATTATAAATGACTTCTGGTGCAATATCTATATTATTATTCCATGTTAAAACACCTAACTCCGTATTAATTTTAAAATTTTTAAAAAATTCAAGATCTGAAAAACTTTTAAAAACCCCTCCCTTTTTTAAATATTTATGAAAATCTACGACACCGGTTTTCCCATCTTCAAAGGTTAATTTAATTTTATATTGTCCATGATAGACAGCAGATACTATATCTTTATACATATTTATTTCCTTTTTACTTTAAGGGAGCAATTTTTTGGGGAGGTTGATTTTCCTTTGCCAGCTCCCAATCTTTTAATAATTCTTCCTTATGAAGGGATGCCCACTCAATAACCATGCTTAATGCTCGGGGTTGAATTTCCCCATCCAAAACATTCAAATTATTTATATTAATTGCGACTTTTTGTCCGCCATATCGTGCATGAAAATGTGGAGGATTGTGTTCATTATAGAATATGGCGATGATAATACCATAAAATCGACTAATCTCCGGCATTTTATTTTCCTAAATTTAATTCAGAGCAAACAGCGAAACTTATCTGCATGTTAAATTTTTCTCTTTTAGAATGTTTCGCATAGCAATCTCCTATTTTCAATCCTGTCCGGCGGCCGCACTATAACCCTCTCATACTATTTTCCATAAATAAATGTGACAGGTTTTTATCGTGACGGTCTTAAAAGGAATGAAGTTTAAAAAGCGATTGGGGTTTTTGCAATGAAAACTTGGGTTGTTTGGCAGAAGAAGTAAGACAGACAACCTGTCCGACCTTTAGCGGATTCCAGCCTGCGCCAAGGCTTCGGCAGTAAAAATTGTGTTAGCTTACTTCATAGATGGGTTCAATCGTTTTATCAAGTATGTCCCAAAGTCCGATAGCTGCTAATATTGCCAGGTTGGGAAAGAGCAGTGGTGCAAATATTGGAGCGCCGTATATTAAATTATCCATAAAGCTCGAAGCAGGTCCTTGAAAATCCGAGACCAAATGAAAATAAAATCCTAAAAGACCCACGATTACCTGAATTCCAATGATCCAAAAGCATAGTTTCAAGAAGAAACGATTCACAGATATAATGATCACTGTAAATAGAAATCCTACTGCCAACGCGCTGCTGACGACCGCTATCCATTCCTGTAAATAAAAAAATCCATTCTGGGCATGGTCAGCCAAAGAAAGAAGAAAGTTTCCGACGAAACCACCCCACGCAAAAAAAACAATCCATCTACCCCAATCATTTGATTCCGAATCTACTTGGCGATTTAATAACAGCAAAAATCCCAACCCGGCAAATGACAACGGCGCTACAAATGGTGCGGTATACACTAAACTTTGTAAGGTCATCTTGATAAAGAATTGACTATCGAGATGCAGGATCATCCCGTAAATTCCCACAAAAATAGAAGTCCACCCCACCACTGAACCAAGACGTCCGGCTCCCGTTCGAAATACGTTAGAACGGTAATAAAGAAAACTACCCGTCAACAGTATTGCAGTGACTATCGAAAAATAGAAAGGTATCCATTCTGCCCAATGGTGAAATGCATTTATAGAGTGTGCAATAAATACATCCAAGGATAAGAATGCTAAATTAAATAATACAAAAACCTCTAGTAATTGAGGTCTATCCAAAGAGAACTTACTTTTTATTTCGATCATGGGCTGACCTCAATTCTTCCGCCATTGCTTTTATTTCTACAAGCTTGGCCAAAAGCTCATAATTTCCATGCCACTGTACAAAGTCAGCTCCACCCATAAATGCCCCATGTTTGGCTGTTCTGCCGTAGTAATGCCAGAAGTCAAAAGCAAGGAATTCGATGGGTTCATCAAACGGTTGCGGAGTTAAGAGTCCTTCTCGGCGAAGTTCGTTGATTATTTCTTGACCTTCTGCGACTCGGCTGTTTGTTGCCTTCAGCACTTCTTCAGCTTCCAGAAAGAATTTGTTGATATTATTTGTGGTATGACATTTCAGACAGACTTCTTTCATTTGAGCCTGTCCTTGGGCGTAAGTGGGTCGTTTTTCAGATATAGGATCAAAAAGCCAATAGGATAGTCGTTCCGTCACGTCATGGGTTACTTTAAGTCCCTCCAACCCACTCATATGACACGTTGCACAAGTCGGAACGGGCATGTCGTGGACCGTTAAATCCTTCGATCGGGCTCGAAGATTCATGTATTTCTTTTGAATATCGTATAGGACCCCATGTTTCGACTCGTAATAAATCTCGATTTGAGAATGATCGGGGCCCATATGACATTGTCCGCACGTTTGTGGATTTCGTGCCAGTTCCACTGATGCGAGATGGCGAGAGTGACATTGCGTGCAATTACCGATAGAGCCATCGGCATTGGGTTTACCTACCGCATGGCAACTTACACATCCTTTAACAGTGGCAATTTCTCCTTCTAAAAGAGCGAGTGCATTTGCCGGTCTCTTAACGGCGCCTTTGTGGAACTGTTCAGCAAATTCAACCTGTTCAGCAGTAAATGGTTCGTCGCCATAAACCGCAGCGTATGCAGGTGCGGCGTGGCGACTGCGGAGAAATTGCTGATATTCGGTGGTATGGCACTGATTACAGTTTTTGGCAGTGATTTCTTTTGCAATGACGAATCCGCGATGTTCCATCTCTTGCTGACCTGCTTGGGGCGTGTGGCAATCTAAACAATTGACTCCTGTTGCAGCGTGGCGGCTTCGTTCGAACTCAACGACGACCGCAGCCGTCTCCCTGCGGTGGCATTCTGCACACTTCCCTGTCGCCCGAATAAATTCTGCAGTCGGCTGACTGGTTTCAACGGCTGGCCGTCTTGAATTAATAATCAGAGCAGCAAGGATTAAGGCGGTCCCAATGAAAATGGAAATAAAGATGGATTTAAATGACATTGATATACTCCTGATTTCTTGTCGTTTTCAACGGTCCCGACCGGCAGGATTGGCTACATCTTTTGACGTAATAGTCCATAAGGTTTAAAAAGTTTAAACCCTAATTGAACATTATGCAACGAAAATATAGGTTGTATAAGGAATTCTCTGCACTACATTTTATAACCTGACACCAGAGATGTTTCAAGACAGAGGATGATTTAATATTTCGATGAAAATGGTTCAATGAATGTATTGTTTCAGTTTAAAGTGAATTTATCAATAACAACAGCTTAACTTTACCAGCCTACAGTTAACGAATTAAAATTCATATTAGGAGTTATGTTGAGCATATTGATTAAAAATGTATTTATGGATTCCGTCCGGAAAGATATCTTGATCCGGGATGGGGTTATTTCATCGATAGAAGATGAAATCAGTTTTGAAACCGATCGAGTGTTGAACGGTTCTGGGAAAGCAGTTGTACCCTCATTTGTGAATGCCCATACCCACAGCGCCATGACCCTGTTTCGCAGTTATGCAGATGATATGCATCTCAACGACTGGCTGGAAAACAAGATTTGGCCTATCGAGGCCAACCTAACGGAAGAAGATGTTTACTGGGGGACACGATTGGCCTGTATTGAAATGATCAAATCCGGTACGACCCATTTTAATGACATGTACTGGTATTATAACGGTACGGCCCGCGCAGTGGTGGATTCCGGGCTGTATGCCCATCTTTCCAGCGCTTTTATTGATTTAGGAGATGAAGCAACATCCAATAAGCAAATCGCTGAACAAGTCGATATTTTTCAACAAAAAGAGAAATATCTTCCAAACATCACCTTTACATTAGGTGTCCATTCCTTATATACAGTTTCAGAATCAGGCTTATTATGGGCGCGGGATTTTGCTAAAGAGCACAGTTTGAAAATTCATATGCATCTTTCTGAAACGAAAAAAGAAGTGGGTGAGTGGATAAAATCGACCGGATTGCGTCCTGTGGAATATTTGGCCAGCAAGAATATGCTTGGTCCTCATTTGATCGCAGCCCATGTGAACTGGGTATCGGATGAAGAAATTCAGCTTTTGGCGGATCATGATGTGGGTGTTGTCCATTGTCCGACATCCAACATGAAACTGGCTTCGGGAGTATTTCCGTTTCAGCGATTAAAAGATGCAGGGCTGCGAATCGGACTGGCAACAGACGGAGCAGCTTCCAATAACAATGTGGATATGCTGGATGAAATGAAAATTGCCGCTCTCCTGCAAAAATCATTCACGGGTGATCCAACCAAATTGTCAGCCGAGGAAGTATTTTATATGGGGACCGAAGGAAGCGCGTCTCTTTTTGATTTGAATATGGGCAGAATCGAGGTGGGGAAATCAGCGGACATGTTATTAGTGGATTTGGGAAATATCCATCTGATTCCAAACCATCACTTGATTGCAAATTTGGTTTATTCCGCTCATAGCGGATGCATTGATACAACAATTGCCCGTGGTAAAATATTAATGGAAAACGGAGTGGTCGAAGGGGAAGAAGAAGTGATTGAACAATTTTCCCAATGCGTGGAACGGCTGATCAAAAACTAATTGTTATAGCATTTATTACTTATAACTTTGCGGAAGTTAAAAACTTCCGCAAAGTTTATCTAAAAATCCCTTCATCGAATATTTTACTTTTAAAGAAAACGTACGACAGGCAAGAATGTCTGTCATACATGGTTAATTAAATCGAAAATATCCTATCAATCATTCAATTCTAATTTTCAATTGCTGATGCAGATGAGTGTGCTGAAGCAATCTTTTCACCGGCTTCATTGATTGATCGCCCCAGTGCAATGATACCATGATTTTTAATGATAAAATACTCATGTTCCTTGCTCACTTTTAATACTTCATTCACCAAATCCATCGTGCCGTACTTCTGCTCTTTCGCAGTTTCAGGAATTTTCAGCTCAAACTGATTATCCATTACAACATAATCGTGAGTGTGAAAGATAACATTGATGTCAGGCCGCTGCTGATAGATGGCATAATGCATGAATGATTCCGACGATGGTTCTTTACATCCCTTTACATGGATGGTATTCTCTTTGATATTTACTTGAATTACTTCAATAAAATCATTTTCCTGTAGATTAGAGATATGGGAAGCTGTCGCTGTAACAATAAAACCATCATCCGTTCTAAAACTCAAATTCCCCTCAGGGCCAAGTGGACTCATGCCCATTTCAGCAAATTTTTTACCCCAAAACCGGATTCTGCCACATTCACCATATTTTGGAATATCACTGTTAGAAAAGACCGTTTCAAATTTTGTCCCGATGTAGACTTCAGGCATATTAATTCTTGAGTTTATACAGCTCTGTTGGTTTGAAAATTCCTTTTTCGGTGATAATTCCAGTGATATACTTTGCCGGTGTTACATCAAATGCGGGATTGAATGCAGTGCTTCCTTTTGATGCAACCCGCGTCCCGTTTACATACAGCACTTCATTCTGATCCCGTTCTTCAATGGGAATATCTTTACCTGTGGGACAAGTGAAATCGATGGAGGATAATGGAGCTGCGATGTAGACAGGGATGCCGTTTTCACGGGCAACCACCGCTTTTTCATAGGTGCCTATTTTATTGGCTGCATCGCCATTTGCCGCCACGCGATCCGTTCCGACGATGACCATGTCCACCTTTCCTTGAGACATATAAAATCCTGCCGCATTATCTGCGATAATTGCATGATCGATTCCTTCTTCATGCAATTCAAAGGCCGTGAGTTTAGCGCCTTGGAGACGAGGCCGGGTTTCATCTACATAAACAAAAATTGATTTTCCCTCATTGTGTGCGATCCGCATAGGAGCCAATGCAGTCCCATAATCCACTGTGGCTAATGCTCCGGCGTTGCAATGGGTCAATAACCTGTCTCCGTCATTTATAAGTTCATTCCCGAATTCACCGATTTTTCTGCAGCCTTCCACTGATGCGTCTGCATAAGCTTGAGCCGATTCCAAAGCCGCTTGTTTCATTTTTTGTGGTTCTGTCTCAAGCAAAGCTGCTTTCATGACATGCTCAAGTCCATGTGCCAAATCATATGCAGTAGGGCGTGTCTGGAATAGGTTGTTTCGAACATTTTCAATTTTTTCAGAGTTTGGCTCATTCATTTGGTTGATGGCTTGTGCCAGTCCATAAGCTCCCATGGCGCCAATGGCGGGTGCACCCCGGATCATCATGGTTTTAATGGCGTTGGCAACGTGTTCTGTTGAATCAATTCTGACAATCTTAAATTTTTCCGGCAGCTGATTTTGATCGATGGTGCGAATAGTATTACCTTCCATCCAGATCGTTCGGTATTGCTTATCATTTATCTTCATAGTTAATGTTAATATATTAACGAACAATACACAGATAATATGAAAAATATGATAGACATGAATGCCTGTCATATACTACGGTGTTAACAATCAAAAAATTATCTGAAAAGCTTTAGAAAAACGCTGAATGAGCTATCAAATACTGACCGGTGTAGTATGTTAATAAAATGATTCCTTCAGCACTTTTAAAGGGTGTTTTAAACCTGTTCCACGCCAATATACTATCAGAAATCATGAATAACGTGGCTCCCAAGGCGGCAACTTGAGATAAGGGGGTTAGAACAGAATAAAAATGACTCCACGCCGTGACCACCATGGTGGAAATGACTAATATATAGATCAAGACTGGAATGCGGAGTTTTTCGCTGGATTCCCATAATTGAGTTATCATCAAGACTGCTGTCAATGCAATAAACAATGTCGTAGGCCATGAAAAAACCAGCGTTCCTATTGTAAAAGCACCGATGTACCAGAAATGGCCCGTGAGAAAGCTGAAAAGTCCCGTCTTAAAATAATCGGGAAAGAGTAGGAGAATATCACCACTCAGACAAAAAATCAAACCAATTAAAATGGTTAAAGAATATGTATTTGGATTGTATAAATATGAACCACCAACCAGCAGGATGAGCATAAGAACAGGTAATGTTTTAGCAAACTTATATACCGAATTCCTGAATCTGTAATTAGTAATAATTGCAACGATTACCAGAATAATATAAAGTATAACTTTAAACATTAATCCTCTAAATTGAGTTTTTTTAATTTCGGTGCTATTACAAAAGAGCAGTAAGGTGCATTTTTATTATTATCATAATAATTTTGATGATAATCTTCAGCGATATAATAATTTATTAATGGCTCAATTTCTGTAACAATTTTGTCCTTGAATGTGTTTTGTGCATTTAACAATGATTTTTCGGCAATCTCTTTTTGGTCCTCTGATTGAAAATATATTCCGGAGCGGTATTGAATACCTATATCAGCGCCTTGCCGGTTGAGGGTGGTCGGATCGTGTGCTTTCCAGAACATATCCAGAATTTCATTGAATGACACTTTTTGGGAATTGAAGACAATCTTGG
>JADFRD010000100.1 GCA_022561485.1 Fidelibacterota bacterium
ACGGAATAAAGACCCAATCAACAATACTACTGTGGGATAATTTGGGATTCGTCTTAAAAGTATCAGAGGTAATACTTCCGTCAATTTGATTTGATTCTTGGTCAAGATTTATTTGAGTGTCGCTTTCTGTTTCAGGGACTAAAACAACTGATACATTTTCAATAGTTTGGGTTTCAATTAAATTTTCTAAAAAGGATGAAATTCCTTTCTGAATTATTTCGTTTTGAATCAATAATTGTATTTTTTCATTTTCAGTAAGCAATGGCATTAATATTTTTTTCACGTTACAGAATTCTAATAAAAATTCGAGTCCATTAATATGGTCAGAATGCAAATGAGAAATAAAAACTGCTTCTATGTCTTCACCTTTCTCAAATACACTTTTTATCTCTTTTTTTATTAAAGATTCATTTTTACTTCCACAATCATAAACAATTGTAAAACCATTAAATTGTTCTGTATAAAATGCTCCTTGTCCTATTGGTTGAAATGTTCTAATCATTTTCATTCATTTTTTAAGTTGGCGGTAACGTCTTGCTAAACCCAATATTGCGTTTAGCGGGTTTAAGCTTTAAGTTATAACTGTGTTTTAACCGTAATATCATGCGTAAAGCTGAACTATTAAAAACCGCTAAACAAAAACTTGCAATACGAAACTATAGCAAGCGAACGATTGATTCCTATTTGTCTGCAGTAAATCATTTTGCAAATTGGTTAATCCAAGAAAAAGTTACAACAGTGAATGACAGAATAGTTGAAAAATATTTATTTGAATTAAAAGAAAATAAAAAACGATCCATCTCTGCTATGAAGCAATCCGTTGCAGCAATAAAATTTGTTTTTTCAAATGTGTTAGCCTGATTAATTCACCCTGTGGAATATGCAATTTTTTATGAGTAATGTTTCCAAAATAAATTATTCCAGCGCAAAATCCAAATCCCAATCGAAATAGCTCATTTCACCAATCAATCTACCCAAATAGTCGAATCTCAATAATTTCCCCGTCCCTGCCTGGCTCAAGATAAATCCTGTTCCAGTTGAACCGGGTATCACCTGAATACTGTACACATTAGGATAACTATTATTGAAAATAATACTATCCTGAACAACCGGAATAATGGCGATCTTACCAACAATCCAATTATTATCTGTCTTCCTTCTCCCAATATAATAACAATCACCATTTCCCGGATGAACGCTAATATCCATAATTGAGTAGTCAGTTTTATATAATGTAATGACAGAATCTGAATTGAAATGAATAATACCGGAGTTCGATGCAATCCAGGTACCTCCATTAATCGGATCCGGTTCCATCTTGCGCGGATTGTCAAATTGAGTATATTGAGCAATAGAGTTACTGTCCAAATCCGATGAAATGCGCATTAACACACTGTTTACAGGTTCGGACAGCCACAGTGTTGAACATTTTTCATCATATACTATTGATGAATTTTTAGAGATGCTAAACGGAATAGTTACAGAATTCTTATACACGCCCTCAATGGAATATGTTTGAATAATCCTGTTCTTCCATAACAATGTGTAAATAATTCCTCCCGTTGTGTCAATTGCCATATCAATTGGCATATCTGGTAATAGAATCTCCCTTATTTGAGAAAATTCGGGAGAAATCTCAATTACATTCCGACTCCAATAGTCAGCAATCCATATCGATTTGGTTTTTGGATTATATACTATCTCTTTGGGCGAAATATTGTACAATGAACCCATACTGTGGGCGCCGTCATAGCTGATTCGCCAAACCGTGCCATTCCAATAATCGGCAATCCATATATTATAATTCCCCGGAATAATCTTTTCTAAAAGGGATAAATTTCCATCGTCAAATTCCGTTATCCCCTGAATTGAATAGTAATAAGTATTGTCATAAATAAGATTTGAGTCATAATACAGGGTAGTTTTGGAATCCACTTCAACAAGTTCGTTAAGGGTGCTGTCATTTATTCCACGATGCAATTTATACGATGTTAATTCACTAACATCAATTGGATTCCACTCTAGGGTAACCGTGTGTCTGTTTGATGTTATTCTGAATCCGGTTGGAGCTCCACGAGTTACAGGGTTGTTTGGATCAAAGGGATTATCTCGACTGCGTTCGGAACATGAAATGAATACAAGTGAGCATAATATTAGGAGCATCACAGATTTTTGTATGTAATGATGTTTTCGGACAAACTTCTTTACGGATTCTCCTGATACCAAAAAGCGCAGGCTATTCTTCATTTCATTACGCGGAGCAAGCTTAACATGTAAGAGGGGAGATCCTGAAGCTTTAATCTTCCTGTGCAGATTATTCATGAGGGTTGCCTTCAATGTTTCATAAAACGAATTTTCCCATATTCACTCGTTCATTACCCTCACAAAGCCCTCTATTCATAAAAAGTAGATATTAAGAATAAGAAACTCAATTCCATACCAGCGTACAACCATCCCACTATTCGGTCATATTGTTTTGCTTCAGCATATAATGTATCCATTTCATCCATATTACCGGTATGTAAATATTGTTGGTATTTCTTATCGGCTTTCTGGCTGTATTGATAGGACAAATAACCGAATCCGATCATTAATCCAATTCCTACCGTACGGGTACTTATGCTCCCTCTTCTGTATACCACAGGAACTACCGGATCCAACGTATAGGGTTCAATAGGGCGATATGTAGAGTCAGAGGATTCCCATACCGGTAGATGGGCGGTAACCAACGAATCGGGTATTTCTTGCCCGTGCACTGTCATACAAATGACACCAACTACGATTATTGCAATAGATTTGATCATTATTGAAATTTTAAAAAATGAACCTTCCTGTCTGAGTCTGTAATTAAACAACCCGGTGGAATGACAGTACACGTGCGAATAGTATGATCGAAAGAATATTTCCACAATTCTGCGCCAGTCCTAACATCGAGAGACACTAATTCACCTCGTGAATAGGGAATTAATACTACATCATCGTTTACGATTAGTGGTTGATTGATTAATCCTTTGCCGGTATAATCCCACAGTATTTCACCGCTTCTTATATCAATCCCTTTTACAATACCATTACTTTCCGGTAGAATCAATAATGAATCGTAGATCACCGGCGCTGAGTAGATGGGTGATTCCAGAGATAATATCATAAGAGGTGAGCTCCAATCACTCTTTAAATACACATTTAATTTCTTGTCTGAATCTGTTAACAGAAAATAGTCCCCACTGGTCGTTAAACGCGGTGATGCGGTGAAATTAGTCTTTTTGGTTTTCATGATTTCCAACGAGTAAGATAAAATATTCAGGACTCCTCCCTCTTGTAGAATAATAAGTTGGTTATCCGTGAACTTGCAACCATTAATAATATGATTATTCAATTTTCTGGAATGTAGTATTTTTCCGTTTTGAGCATCCAATGAGATAATTAACCTGTCATTTTTTGTAATAAAAATAGAATTACCGGATATAGCGATTATATTGTCTATTCCATCAATATTTTTTTTCCATAATAAACGATTTTCAACAAGACTATATGCTAAAATCATATCTTTAACTTCAGATGCCATATAAATGATACCGTTGTTTTTATCTAGATTAAATGCTGAAAACTGCTTAATAGGATGCCATATTTTACTTACTCGTTTTTCTAATAAAAGATCAAACGCATATACTTCGCCACGATGAGTTGTTATCAATATCTTATTATTTGTTAAATAGTCAATAGTTGAGATAGGTGACGACTGTTTATGTGACCAGACTAAATTTGGTTTTTTTGCCAGATCGGGGACATGATTCGAAATCAGAGTATCCTGTGAAACAACAAAAGGAAATTGAAAACCACATCCTGAAAAAACTACAGATACGATACTGACTGAAACGAATACAAAGAGAAATTTTACATCCCAATTT
The DNA here is from genome assembly GCA_022561485.1 of Fidelibacterota bacterium. Taxonomy (GTDB): domain Bacteria; phylum Fidelibacterota; class Marinisomatia; order Marinisomatales; family TCS55; genus JADFRD01. The sequence goes on from JADFRD010000100.1 coordinate 3,909, forward strand.
GTCAGTAATTTATCAATTCTGCGGGCATAACGATTCTTGAAAATTTTCAAAAATTTCCTCATAAAGCCTATCGGAGGGCTTTGCAAAACCTATTGCACAAATTAAAAAGTCTAAAATTCGTCTGCTTTTCGTTCCCCGATACAGTCGTTCCCTGCGGAAATATGCTCCACATTTCACTGGGTAAACCTCCATACGGGGCAGGAGAAAACTTGTCCATAGCCCCGCTATTGACTACGTTTCCCGCCTTTACCAGACAAATTTTACATCTTTTTCCTTCACACATCAGGTTTTGCAAAGCCCTCTATCAATAATTCCATCCGAAGAATAATTGGGTATACCATTTATTGCTGATTTTAGTGAAGTCGGTTCTCTTTGCAATATCCAACCGCAATACAAACGCTCCGGCAAATAATCCACGCAGTCCAAATCCAAAACTCCCGATTAACCCGGGGAATTCATCATCCCATGCATTTCCAGCATCAAAAAATATTGCACCCCGAATTGGAGCGAATCCGATATCCGTTGTCCCGATTTTCAGAATTAAACTTTGGGCAAATGGAATTCGAATTTCCTGGTTCAGAAGGATAGCTTTAGAGCCATAAATACCATTATAAGAATAGCCGCGAAGTCCCCAACTGCCTCCAATATTAAACCTGTGTATATCTCTTCCGGCATTAAACAAAATCATAGTCCGTTGTGCAAAAGTAACCGTTGTTAATGGCCGGAGATAAATTCGAAAATCCAGTAAACCGACATAATTATGTATGGATGATCGTTTAAAATCAAATGTAGGTCCAACTGTCAGGCGAAACCGCCACCCATCTATGGGACCCAAAAATGTCCAAAGAGAATTATCATGAACGAATGATATATAATTTGACAGCAATAAAGCAGAATAGGGTTCATAAAAATAGAAATCTTTTGTAGAGTGCCAGAAACTACTGCTGAATTCGAATCGTTTAAATACATCAAGCGGATAATTGAGTCCAACACGTAGCCCAACCGATCTTTCAAAGAAAAATCCTTCATTCGGTCTATAATAATCGTTAGCAAAATGAAAGAAGCCAATGGCACGATTTGTTTTATGTGATAAATCCACATACGTTACAGCAACATTCATTCGATCGAGAAATTCCGACGTGGTTCCTGCTGAATTAGCCACCAGAAAATGATAGTATTTATTCCCTAATAAATCAGAGATCCCGAGTTGAGCTCCTCCAAGGAATCCAAATATCGGATCGTACGCGACAGCCGTTTGAGCAAAATCAAGGCTATATTTCAGTTTATATGGAGCTCCTTTTGTTACGGATGTATCCCTGATAGCCATATGGGGTAACTGCATCGGTTTCGTTTTATCATAGACCATATATTCAACGGAATCTGTGGTTGAATCAATCCCGATATGATGAAGTTGGAAACTGTAGTTTTTATAAATTGTGACCAGCATACTGTCGTGAGCTGTTTGAACTGCATCCAATACACCGGTATGATAAAATGTTAATTGCCTTGCGGTAACAGGTTGATTCAAACCTTTTTTTTGCGAATGTAACATTAATTCCCAAACATTAGGAGTACCTGATCTGTCGGAAATGAATATCAGTTTCTCATCGTTCTCTTTATACCAGAATGGTTTCCGGTTGTTGAATTTATTATTGGTGAGATAGTGGATTTGACCCGTCGAAATGGTCAGTAGAAACAAATTATTCGAACGAGTTTTAATATCACTTCCCCGATCAGAGCTGAAGACAATAATGTCATCACCTTGGAAAAAACACGGGTCACGATCCGAATAAATATCATCGGTCAAGCGTACGAGTTCTGATGTCATGGTATCCCACAAATAGAGGTCGGATTGTCCACTGTAATCCTGTCCACTGAATATGATATTCTCACCATTAGGAGACCATTTCGGAGACCGGATCATAATTATTTTGGGATGCGAAAATTCTCCGATCTGTTTTTGTGTTGTTAAATTAATCATCTTCAGTACATCTTGTTTACCGGATTTTGTTACAAACGTCAAGATCCCATCACGATTTACACTGAGCCCGGATTGTAAGAAATGGAAAGATTCCAAGTCTGAAGTTCGCCCTCCTTTCAAGATTATTTTTCCATGGGTATCCCTTAGCCCTTGCAGATAGATATTCGTATACCCATCCCTGTTTGAGAGATACACAGTATGATCTTTTCCCGACGAATCCGTATAAAGCGCCGGACTAACATTGGCACCGGATTGGGTAATCTCCTCATTCCCTGACCCTGGTATCTTTTCGTTTTTCAGTGTTTCTGCTTTTTTCTTCTTCAAGGACAATTCCCAATCCTGTTGAATGATTTTAAACTCTTTATGAGATATATCGGTAATGGCTTCTTCAAAAGAATTATATTGCCAAAGCTTGCTCATGAGCTTGCGAAGACGATCTGCGCCGTACACATCCTCATAATACTGTAAAAATGATTGACCCTCTTTATACAATAGAAATCCTGTCATTTGCAGATCAAAACTGTCTAATGGATATAAATGATCGTAGAGCAAAGCATCCCGTATAACCATTTCTGCTTGTGTATCCCAACCCACTGACCACCACTCAGCTAATCCTTCAATGAACCAAAGGGGAACAGATGGTGAATCCCACTTCCCTGCATCACTGATTGTCTGATTTATTTTACTGTGGGTGAAAACATGGACTAACTCGTGACGGATCACGTGACGGAAGTCGTAAATACTGCCAGTAAATGGGATAACAACGCGACCTTTAATAAATTCGAAAAATCCTCCTACTCCTTCAGGTATCCGGTATGGGAGGATATTTGTCTGTTGAAAATGGATATGGTTGGAATAAAGCACCAGAGGGACCATGTCATCCAACGTGTGATTAAATTTCTGTTCCAGTTCGTTAAATGCTTCCTCTGCAAAATATGCCCCTAATTGAGCAATTTCCTTTTCCTGTTCATAGTAATACACCTCAAAATGATCAGTATTTATAACATGCCAGTTGAACTGTTCGTACTGGATTTTATTTCTACCAAAATAATATTGTGAGAAAATAGATGATGTGTGTAACAGGAATATAAGTGAATAAATCCACAGGCTTTTCTTGTTTGAGCAAAATTGAATACATGATCTATTCATATTCAATTATTAATTCTCTACCGTATTCATCACAACACAAATATACACCATTATTGGATATTTTGAACAGTCAAAGTCTGGGGTGTTTGTGGAATTAGAAAAAGATGAACCGAATCATGATTTAATCGGTGATCTTTTAACGGAACATCATTCAGTATTGCGTAATGTTCTGGAGGTGAGCACACCTAAAATTGAAGCAATGCTTATTGCAGCTAATAGTGCCGGTGCTTTGGGTGGAAAGATCAACGGATCAGGTTGGGGAGGATGCATGTTTGCCTATTCGCCAAATGTTCCTGAAAAAGTGGCGGCAGCGATTGAAAGGGTAGGTGGGAAAGCCTATATTATTCATCCTGATGTGGGGACGAGAATAGAACGGTCAGTATAAAAAGCGTAACTAGCCGATAGGCGACAATGATTTGTTATACATTGTTAGCAAGCGTATTTTATTCATTTACAACTATTTTCAACTCGTCTTCAATTGATTTTGGTAAATTCTTTCCAAATATCTTAATGTTTAAAATAATTTCTTCATTAATACAATTTTGTCCAGCTACAAATCTAATAGGCACTTGGAATAGATCAACAGGTATACTGTGTTTTATATCTCCAATATTCTCGAAAATTACATATTTGTCTTCTGTTTCTGTAACCTTTGGATAATGCATTTC
>JADFRD010000101.1:0-777 GCA_022561485.1 Fidelibacterota bacterium
GCTTCTGAATTATCGATACAAATAGGTTCATCCGTGATATTTGCACTGGTCATGACAAGTGGTGGTGCATCGAAATAAAATAATAAATGATGGATAGGCGTATAAGGCAGCATGATACCTACACGTCGAAGTCCAGGCGCAACGGATTCTGCAAGCGGAGAAATGGTTTTTTTTTCAACCAAAACAATGGGATGTGCTGAAGATTCCAATTCTTTTTTTTCATCTTCGGTGAGGTTGAAAAAAGTATCGGCATACTTCAAATCTTTTACCATTATGGCCAGTGGTTTTGATTCATGCCCTTTTCGTTCTCGAAGACGATTTACAGCTTCTTCGTTTGTTGCATCAACGGACAGGTGAAATCCACCTAATCCTTTTATTGCAACTGTTTTTCCTTTTTTGATTTCTTCGACAGTAGATTTAATCGAATTTGAAGATGAAAGAGAAGTTCCTTCAGAATCCAGGATCTCACAACGCGGACCACAATCCAGGCAAGCATTTGGCTGGGCATGGAAGCGCCTGTCCTTTGGGTCATCATACTCTTTTTGGCAATCAGTACAAAGTTCAAAATGACGCATGGATGTATGGGATCGATCATAAGGAATATTTTCGATAATGGTGTATCGGGGACCGCAGTTGGTGCAATTGATGAAGGGGTAGAGATACCGTCTGTCTTTTGGATCAAAACATTCTGAAATACAATCAGGGCATACGGCTATATCAGGCGAAATAAAGCTTGAAAAAGCTGAATTATTTTGAGATGGCAGAATAGAAAAGACA
>JADFRD010000101.1:798-7668 GCA_022561485.1 Fidelibacterota bacterium
TAACACCGTCAGCTGTATTGGTGACGCTTCACGCAAGATTAAATCTATTTGCCAAGTTATAAATGAAGGGCCTGAAGCCCACTCCTTGGACGATACCGTTTATCCGGATTTGTTTACGAATAAGGTCCGGCGGTTTATTAGTTAAGATTTCTGCTGCTGTTTCAACCATGTGATCCAGTTATCCATGCCTGCACCTGTTTTGGCGGACAGCTCGAAAAATTTCAATTTATAGTTGACTTCCAAGGCGAATTTCTTGCAATGGTCCATATCAAAATCTACATAAGGCAGCAGGTCTATTTTATTGATAATACACATATCTGCTGCATCAAACATATGGGGATATTTCTGTGGTTTATCATCGCCTTCCGTGACGCTGATAATAACAATTTTCATTGCTTCCCCAAGGTCGAACATGGCCGGGCAAACCAGGTTACCCACATTTTCGATGAATAATACGGAATTTGCTTGCAAGTCTAATTCTTGGATGGCATGCTGGATCATGTGGGCATCCAAATGGCATCCGGTTCCTGTGTTGACTTGAACGACCGGGACGCCCGTCTTGTCAATCCTTTCGGCATCGAGCATGGTTTGCTGGTCGCCTTCGATTACTGCCAATCATTTCCGATTATGGCTGCAATGGTTTTTTCCAGAAGAGTCGTTTTACCTGATCCTGGCGAACTGACAAGATTGAGCGCTGTGATTCCTTTGGCATCAAAGTAACCACGGTTACGTTCTGCCAATAAATTGTTTTCAGATAGAACATCTTTTTGAACATCAATAGTATGCTCATGATCGTGGTGGTGATCATGATGCTCATGATTGTGATTGTGCGCCGGTTCATTTGGCTTTTGGATTACGGCATGTTCGCCCGGTTTGCCGCAGCCGCATGTATCACACATGTGTCCTCATTTCCGGAAAGCTACTGAACGTTGTTTGTGTTAAGATTATCATATTTTTAGTATTCCATTTTACCGCTAACCCCGCCAAAGGTCGGCAGGCAATTAATCAACATCAATGGATTTAATTTTCAAATCTTTACCCTGTAAAATATCAACTGCCAACCCTTGGCACTTCGGACATAATGTAAAAAACGTATCAGTTTCAAAAGTATAGTTACAGGTTTTACAGTATCCTTTGCCGGGAATAGAAATGATTTCCAATTTTGCATTTTCTGCTAGAGTTTTGTGTCGAGCTGCCTGAAAACAAAAGGAGAGAGAATCTTCTAAAACACCAGCCAATTTTCCAACCTCAACTTCTATAGAAGTAATTCTTCCCGCGCTGTTTTTTTTTGCCGTTTGACAAGCAATCTCCACGATGTTTATAGCAAGTGACATTTCATGCATAAAATAATTTAGCATAAAACTATCTTCATTGAACAATACTTATTTAAATTCATGCCTTTTAAAACAGGTGTTTCATTAAAATGTTAGCAAGTCTAAAACACATATAATACCTATATAACCTTTCATTTAATATTAAATAAGAAAAATCGAGAGACCGAATAAATGAGCGGAAAAATATTAGCAATTGGTGGAATAAAACCGCTAATTTATTTTACAGAACATATTGGACTCGACCCTTCAGAAAGAAGTAAAAATCGAGTTTAAAAGGTCGGTTTTATTATTAATATGCAACAGAGATAACATGTCGAAATTTACAGGAATTAACTCTACGGCAGATGGCGCAGCGATCGTTGTTTGGGTCGAAAGCCACATTACGCAAGGCGCTTGCACGTATCCAATTACTTCTTCAACAACTATGGGCTCTGGTTATCAAGCTGTTATAGCTAATGGCGGTACAAATATTTGGGGTGAAAGTATGGTCTTCATTGAATCAGAATCTGAGCATAGTTCTGCTTCTGCGTGTGAAGGATACTCCCTCGCCGGGGGTCGAGTAACAAACTTTACATCTGGCCAAGGATTGGTTCTCATGAAAGAAGTTCTTTATACTATTTCTGGAAAAAGGCTTCCCGTTGTGTTTCATATTGGCGCAAGAGCGCTCACCTCTCACTCTTTAAATGTCCATGCAGGCCATGACGATGTAATGGCGGTTACAGATTGCGGTTGGGGAATGTTGTTTGCTAGAAACGCTCAAGAAGCAGGCGACCTTGCATTAATTTCACGGCGCGTTGCGGAAGACACACATACACCATTCTTTAATATTATGGATGGATTTCTAACGACACACACCATTGAAAACGTTCTATTACACGAACCTGAAATGATGGATGAATTTGTAGGTAAACCACAAGATAAGCTGGTGAACATGATGGATCCATATCACCCAATTATGTCCGGAGTTGTTCAAAACCAAGATTCCTACATGAAAGGGAAAATTGCGCAAAGGATATATACAGATAAGATTGAAGAATCACTTGAAAATGCCATGGCTGAATTTTATGATCTTACCGGACGGAGATACGGATTAATATCTGAATACAAAATGGAAGATGCTGATTATGCGATTGTTGGATTAGGTTCAATGATGGAAACCGCTGAGGTGGCTGTTGATTATTTAAGACAGGAAAAAAACATAAAAGTGGGAATTGTTCATGTGACATCCTTTCGCCCTTTTCCCGGTAAACAAATTGTAGAAGCATTAAAAAATGTGAAAGCAATTTCAGTTTTAGAAAGAATGGACAATCCTCTTGCAGAAAGCAATCCGCTTACACTTGAAATAAAAGCAGCATTTACAGACAACTCAACCCCAGACGAGAAAGGATATATTAAAATACCAAAAATATATTCAGGGTCTGCGGGTTTAGGGTCAAGAGATGTCCGCCCGGATGATTTTATGGCAGTTGTTGAAAATATGATTAAAGCGGATAAAAAATATTTTGCCATCGGTATTCCACATGCTTTATCATTAGAAACAGGCAAATCAATAGACATTCGATGTGAAGGAACCTTTTCCATGCGCGGACATTCTGTTGGTGGATATGGATCTGTGACTACGAATAAAATTATTGCAACTATCGTAGCAGATCTTTTTGATATGTATGTTCAAGCTTATCCAAAATATGGATCAGAAAAGAAAGGTCTCCCCACAACGTATTTTTTAACCGTAAGTCCGGAACGAGTTAAAACACATAACGAACTTGAATTTGTTGAATTCGTACCGCTAAATGATGTGAACGCATTCAATCTGGCAAATCCACTAAAGGGGCTGCAGCCTGGAGGTATGTTATTTGTTCAAAGCCCTAAAACAGAATCAAGTGAAATTTGGTGTGACTTCCCCAAATGGGCACGAAAAACCATTCAAGAAAAAAAGATAACGGTTCTGGCACTGGATACGGTGAGGATTGCAAAGGAAGTATCGTCTAGGCCAGACTTGATACAAAGAATGCAGGGAATTGTTTTGTTGGGAATCTTTCTGAAAGCTACTCCATTTATGGAACGATCCGGAATTAGTGAAGATGAATTAATGCAAGGTGTAGAAAAATCACTGATGAAGTATTTTGGAAAACGGGGTGAACAGGTTGTACAAGACAATTTGAATGCCGTTAAACGCGGATTCAATGAAGTTTTTGAGGTTAAGCAAGAAGAAGTAGAGGAAGTACCAGCATGAGTACACAGGTTTCAGAATTAAATAAGAAAAATGCATATTCTGTTTTAGACATACAAGATTTTAACGAACGAATTGTCGGCGCTTATAATAATGGAACAGCAGAAGATGGCTTACCCGCTGATGCCACAACTGCAAGAAGTTTAATCCCGGCAGGAACGGCAGCTCTTCGAGATTTTAGTTATATCGCCCCGGATATTCCTGAGTTTATTTCAGAAAACTGTGTGGCTTGTATGGAATGTGTAACGCAGTGTCCCGATACAGCCATTCTCGGAAAAGCAATTCCGGAATCAACACTGAGTGAAACGATTGATAAATTGGAGCCGGGCGAATTAAAAACGTGGATTTCTGATCAGTGGGCAGAAACAAATAAATTTTATCAAGTCCCGGAAAAGCAAGGAAAAGAACCTGCAAAATTTGGCATTTTTATTGATCCAACAAAATGTAAAGGCTGTGGTGAATGTGTTGATGCCTGCGGTGACCACGAAGCGCTTACCATGATTACTAAAGTGGATAATACGATTCCCACCTACCAAAAAGCATTCGATTTTTTTACAGAGCTGGGCGAAACACCGTCCGAATATATCAACGAACGCGTACTTGTCGACATGATGCTTGCCAGCGATTCCATGCTTTATACCGGTGGTGCAGGATCCTGCATGGGGTGTGGGGAAGGAACAGCTTTGAGAATGATGCTTGCTGCAACTGGTTTTACGTATGGAAAAGAAAGCATAGGACTCGTTGCTGCTACAGGATGTAATACTGTCTATGGATCAACTTATCCCTATAATCCATTTTTAGTTCCATGGACAAATTCTCTTTTTGAAAATGTATCTGCTGATGCAATGGGAATTCGTGCCCGCTGGGATCAAATGGGTTGGCAGGATAAAAAATTATGGGCTATCGGTGGCGATGGTGCGATGGTTGATATCGGCTTCCAGGCTCTTTCGCGTATGTTGGCTTCCGGTATGAATATTAACGTGCTTATATTAGATACGCAGGTATATTCAAATACTGGCGGACAAGCATCAACTGCAACATTTACTGGCCAGGATGCAAAAATGGCTATAGTGGGAACAGCCATCGGAGGAAAAACAGAGCGACGAAAAGAAATTGCTAATCTTTGTATGATGCACCCCGATATTTTTGTTGCTCAAACAACATCTGCACACACCAATCATTTTTATAAAGCAATTATGGCAGCAAACGAATATCCTGGACCATCTGTTATTAACGTATATACCACTTGCCAACCGGAGCACGGAGTGGCAGATGATATGGCGATGCATCAAGCAAAATTGGCCGCTGACTCTCGATCATTTCCAGTTTTTATTTATGACCCAACCAAAGGAGAAAGATTTTCAGAACGTTTATCTCTTCAAGGAAACCCGGCAAAGGATAAAGACTGGTACATAAATCCAAAAACAAAAGAACAAATTGATTTTACATTTTTTGCAAAAACAGAGGGACGATTTGCCAAACATTTTGATAAGGATGGCAACCCAAACGATATAATAAAGTCAGCTCAGGAAGAACGACTCGCAAACTGGCATCTCCTTCAAGAACTAGCAGGGGTGATTTAAATGAAAAAAAAGATATTTCGTTTAAAAAATAAAAGTACAATCATCATAAGAGATTTAACATCTAAGGATGTGAAAAAATTATATGATTTTTTCACCGCTATTCCCGAATCTAAGAGAAGATTTTTTCGCAGCGACGTTACCAGCATGAAACATTTAAAAAATAGAGCAGAACAATCCGAAACGGGGAAGATTATCAGGCGAATTGCATTAATAGATAACGAAATTGTAGGTGACACATCTTTGGAAATAGATACGGATTCCTGGAAAAGTGGGATTGCTTATCTCAGACTTGTGATTGACCCAAATCATTCCGGTAAAGGTGTACAATATGTTTTAGCAAAAGATATGTATGACATAGCCTACAATAAACAAATAGAAAAAATCTATGCAAAGTTTATGAGACCCCAGAAAGATCTAATGGATATCTACACTAATCTTGGTTTTAAAATGGAAGGCGTTTTACCTGATTATGTCCACGATTTAAAGGGGAAAGAACAGGATATGGTCATTATGGTTGCTTCTATCGAAGATTTTCGTTCAGCCTATAGCTTTATTGGAGATTGGCTGGACAATGAGCATAGTTCTGTTGGGGCAGGCGAGATCTAGAAAGTTTATCTACCAGATATATTCTTTCTAACCTAATCAAATTACCTTAGATAATATGACATAGAATAGAATCCATGGCCTTGCTGGGATTTTTAAATAATTAGTGTTAATTCTTATGAAAAATTATAAAAGAAAAATGCCTAATAAATTCATTCCAAAAGGGACTGATTTATTACACGATCCTTTATACAACAAAGGGACTGCATTTACTCAAAAAGAGAGAAGGCTGCTTAATTTAGAAGGGTTGCTGCCACCTCATATCTTGCCCCTTAATGAACAAAAAGTGAAAATCCTGGGGACAGTTCGTTCCAAAGAAACAGACCTGGAAAAATATATTTATCTCATGTCTCTGCAGGATCGAAACGAGACATTATTTTATCGACTGCTCACAGATGAAATTGAAGAATTTATGCCCATCATTTACACACCCACTGTCGGCCAAGCCTGTCAGGAATATGGACTTGTTTTCCGCCGCCCCCGGGGGATGTACATCAGTCTTAATGAAAAAGGATCTATTAAACGAGTGCTGATGAACTGGAAAAGAAAAAATGTGGATGTCATTGTGGTGACCGATGGAGAGAGAATTCTTGGTTTGGGAGATTTAGGTGTTGACGGTATGGGGATTCCTGTGGGGAAACTTTCTTTATATACTGTGTGTGCGGGCATCCATCCCGGTAGAACACTGCCCATTACAATCGATGTTGGGACCAATAATGAAGATTTGCTTAACAATCCATTTTATTTTGGGTTAAGACAAAAGAGAATTACCGGCGATGAATACGATGAATTACTGGATGAATTCATGGAAGCTGCTTCCAGTCTTTTTCCAAATGTGCTGATCCAATTTGAAGATTTTGCAAACCAAAATGCGTACCGTCTATTGGAAAAATATCGAGAGAATTATTGTATGTTTAATGATGATATTCAAGGAACCGGCAGCGTTTCTTTAGCCGGAATTTTGACAGCATTAACGTATTTAAAATCATCGTTTAATCAACAACGTATACTGTTTTACGGTGCCGGTTCAGCCGCTCTGGGAATTGCTGATAATTTAACCCGAGCCATGGAGATGGATGGTATGTCCAACCAGGGAGCAAAAGATAAAATTTATTTTTTT
>JADFRD010000102.1 GCA_022561485.1 Fidelibacterota bacterium
GACCAGCCGGAGGAAAAACGACATGTTTGGATTGATCATAAAGGAGAAACATCCATTCGGGGATTATTCGCTGTCGGAGATATGGTAAAGCGGGAAGATGAACCGGTCATGAAGCAGGTTTATACAGCCCAGGAATATGCGGTTCGGGCGGTGGATACGATAGATTCCCGAAGGCGAAAATCTATGCGAGAAAAAATTTAGTATCTTACGAACTGTCTAACCCATGACAGATTCTATTCCACTATTCCATCTAATTTTATAATGAAAATTGAATGAACTCATTTACAAATCAGAAAGGAATTAACATGAAAAAATCATTCTACAAACGATTAGCAATTGGTGTTCTATTGCCGGTATTTATTTTTGGCGCTCTACAAATTAGTGAAGAATTAGGGAGCATTACCGGCTCTGGAGTTACGAAAGGCGGGGAAGTATTTCCGGTGGTTGTGAAATCATTCACACTGGATATATCGGAGCCGGTAGCAGGAGTCCGAGAAATAACGTTCACAATCCCTACTAAAAATATTACCACTGAAAAATGGATGAGAGACGTCCATATGCGCATGTCTGTGTTTAAAAAATCTCATCCCAATGTTCTGTTTAGTGCGAAGACAGGGGCTGAACTGGTTCCCGGTCATGTAAATTTGGAGGGGGAATTGACCATAAATAGTGTCAGTAAACCAATATCTGTTAACCTTGATTTGAAGGATATTAACGGATCATTGGTAGCGGAGGGATCTCTGGAGGTCAGTTTAAAAGAATTTGGCATTAAACGACCCGGAATGGGACCAATGAAAGTTTTGGACACCATATCAATGAAATTCAATATCTCTATTCCCTCAAAAAAAGATATAACAACGCTGTAAGAAAACAGTAATCTTCCAAAATAAAGCCTCCTGGCGGAATGCAGGGGGCTTTTTATTTAGAAACAGAGTCCATTCTTATGTTTTATAAACATCTCCTCTTGTATCTATTTTTATTACACGTATTTTATCCCAATTTCTATGAAAAATAACACGGTAATTTCCAATTCGTAAACGGTATAGTGGGGGTGTTTTTTTACCCTTTATAGTTTTTATATCCCCGGAATCAGGTAATTTTTCTATGGCGGAAATGATGTGCTTTGTGAAGCGGGGTTGCAGGGACTTTAAATATTTAATAGCCTGCTTACTTAATGAAAACGTCAATGGTTGCTATTTGTCAGAAATGCCTAATTCTGATTTTGCATCTTCCAGACTGACAAAATCATCAGATTCGAGAATATCAAGTATTTCCGTTTCATCTGATGATTCCAGGAAAAGTTCACCCTTCGATCCAAAAGAATGATTCAAAAACCATTCGCCCATGGCTTCTCGTAACAGGTCAGAAATTGACCGACGGGTAATAAAACTGGCACGACGTGTTTGCTCATATAATTTATCATCAATTGTTAAATTAATTCTTTTCATTATTTACCTATAGTGATGTATTAATGTATATGTGTATTACTGTATTTAACAAGTTAATTTAAAATAATAATCACAAAAAATATTCAAAAGATGTCATGTGAAAGACAATGATTTTTTGATTACTTATGTAAAATTTATAACGAAATTTGTAAAGGAATTCATTATGAAAAATAAACTAATTATCATTATTGGTCTGGCTGCGGCATTATTAATGGCTGACCCTAAAGAGGTTTTCTCGAAATACGACATAGACGAAGCTCTTTCTGTGGGGAAAATGGAAGGTAAAGCTGTTTTGGTTAAATTTCACGCAGACTGGTGCCATTTCTGCCTAAAAATGGACAGAGTAACATTTACAGATAAAAATGTACAAAAAGCATTGAATGACTATATTTATGTTAAAGTGAATGTGGATACAAAAGATGGAATGGCTTATGCAAGACAGTATGGTGTGACTGCCTTACCGACCATAGTTATGTTTGATAGGAATGGTAAAATATTGTATCAAAAAACCGGCTTTCATTCTGCAAAACAGATGGAAAAGATATTGAATAAAAGGCATGGCTGATTTTCCGTCAATCACCGTTGAACAAATGCGGGAAGTGGACAGGCTTATGATGGAAGACTTCCACATCAGTCTCCTGCAGATGATGGAACATGCCGGGCGAAACCTATCTGAATTTTCACTGAATTGGTTACAAAAAAAAATCTCTCCAAAAGATCGATATAAAATAGTTGTTGCCTGTGGAACCGGGAATAATGGCGGCGGAGGAATGGTTGCAGCCAGGTTCTTGGCAATTAAAGGGCACGATATTATTGTTGTACTCACCGGCCATTCAGAAAAACTAAAACCCATCCCGGCTAACCATTGGAAAACACTCCAAGCCATGAACATTCAAACGATTGAGGCAAACAGCACAGATTCAATCCAAGTTTACAATGATTCGGACTTGATCATAGATGCGATTGTAGGATATAGCCTTAAGGGAGAATTAATAGGTGTGCCGGCTCGAGTGGTCAGGGATATTATTCAATCAGGGAAAGCAGTGGTTTCATTGGATGTCCCCTCCGGTCTGAACGCTACCACCGGGAAATCCAGTCCCATTTGTATTAAAGCAGTGGCTACGATGACATTGGCATTACCAAAAACCGGTTTAATAATTGAACAAGCAAGAGATTGTACCGGTGATGTTTATGTAGCCGATATTGGAGTACCGCCGGTTTTGTATGCACAGTTAGGACTTCCTGCGGTTGATTTGTTTCAGAGTAGTTCAATTATTAAACTATAATAAAATTCCTGTCATTGCCTGCCTGCGGTAGGCAGGCGATCCGCTTGGCGGAGAAGCCATGCCTGCATTGCATTTCGGTAGGCAGGCAATCTCCTTGCATTAACAGACGCAAAGACATTAATAATCACCGGGTGTTAACAGAACCAAGGGGATCGCTTTGTCATTCCATTCCGCGCGATGACAGGTTTAGTGTTTTTTATTAAATAAAAAAATATCTGTCATTGACAAATTGGGATTTTTAAAAAAGTAAAAATTATTGTTGAAATAATATGCATAAATAAGTTATAATATTGCATAATAATAGGAATAATTATGCGTACATCTATAGATATTGATGATGCTCTTTGGGATGAAATTAAATCCCTCACGGGTGTTAATATGAAAAAGAAGGCTCTGGAAACTGTATTCAGGGAATATATCAAAATGAAAAGGAGAGAAGAACTTTCAGCTTTGACAAACGGAATGGATGGGTTTGATTTGGAATTGAGCGATTTAAAGACACTCCGTGATGGATGATAAAACAATTCTAGTCGATACATCTGCATGGATAGAAGCATTCAAAGGACGCTTGAGTCTTGAGAAAAAAACAATATTACAGAATGCGATAGAATCAGAGCGAGCTGTGACTTCTCCCTTGATCATTCTCGAACTGCTTCAAGGTTGCCGTACTCTCAAAGAAAAAACGAAACTCCGTAATTTGATGACCAGTTTACGCCAGTTGGATTTGAATTCGGTTCTTTGGGATAAAACATACGAACTCGGTTTCATATTGCGTAGAAAGGGATTGACCATTGCAACAGTTGATTTAATTTTAGCTACTCTTGCAATTCATTACGATTGTTCAATTTTACATAAAGTGGAAATTCCGGAGGTTTCGGACAGTGATTCCGGAGAAGTTTCGGACACCATTCCGATAAACTTTCGGACACTTGTTTTAGTTTCCTAAACTCTATTTTAAAGTTACTCTAATTTATCAGATAGATTCATAACGTTTTTTATTTTTCTCATAGATTCACCTTTCAGATTTATTTTATAAGCATTGTGTATTAAGCGATCCATAATGGCATCGGCCAGAGTCGGATTTTTAAAATAGGCATACCATTCTTCAATGGGAAGCTGACTGGTGACAATGATACTCCCTGTGGTATTTCTGGCTTCAATGACTTCCAGAAGTTCTTGAGTTTGTTCTGTGGAAAGTGCCATGAGTCCCAGATCATCCAGTATGAGTAATTGAAACTTCTTCATTCTTTTCAGCCATTTTAAATAATCCCCTTCCGCTCGTTTTAAAGCGAGTTCTTCAATCAGCGTGGATATTCGAATATAATGAGCCGAGTAACCGGAGATAACAGCATGATTTGCCAGGGCATTGGCCAACCAGGTTTTCCCTGTTCCGGTGGGACCGGTAATAATCAGATTATGATAACGATCTATCCAGTCATTTTGAGACAGGGACTGAATCAGTTTTTTATCCAATCCCCTGTTCGTGTGATAGTCAATGTCGCTAATGTCTGCATTTTTGTATTTAAGGCGTGCATTACGCAGCATGTATTTAATACGGCGGTTCCTTCGCTCAATCACTTCCTTATCAATCAGCATTGATAATCGTTCTTCAAAAGGCATGTCTGTAAACAGAGCAGGCTGTTCCATTTGTTCCATGAGTGCATTCTTCATACCACCAAGACGCAGCTCTGTCATCTGTTCCAACGTGTGGTTAAGCATGGCGTCCTCCTGTATAATAGTCTTCTCCCCGAACGTTTATATGATGGCTGTTTGGCGTCATTGCTACGACGGGTTTTTGTTTGTTGTACGTTTTGTTTTTCAGGATAGATCTGAAGCTTTTGACACTATAGCTATTTAACCTTAACATCTTTTTTGAAACAGCTTCCACGATATTGGACTCAAGGTTTTTTGCTGTATTCAAAATACCGATGCAGCTTCTGAAGCCCATCTCCGGATGCGGCCTTTTGTTTAAGATGGCTTTAATCAACTCTTGTGTGTGTTCACCATAATTCTTACTCCAACTGATCATCCGCGAAGGTGTCCATTGAGCATAGGCTTTATGGGCAGATGCCATATGCTCTTCTTGCGTGGAAAAAGCTCCGGGTTGATAAAGACGGTTATGAACGGCCACCCGTTTATTCTGATGAAATATCTCTATCACATAATCAGAGTAGCGTACTTCCACTTCCTTTTTTACCAGTTGATAAGGGACACTATAAAAACATTTATCCAATTGAATATGATAATCAATATTCACCCGGCACAGTTTAAACTCTTTGTACATGTATGGTTGTGAGGGCAAGGTCTGTAATGCTGGTTTATCCAACGCTTCATACAGCTGACGACGGCTCTTGCCGAGATATTTGATTTTACGGTCATTGAGTTCCTCTAACAGCGGACGGATTGCTTGATTAAGTTCAGAAACACTGAAAAACTGACGGTTCCTTAATTTGGCTAATATCCACCGTTGGACCAATTTGACGGATAACTCCACCTTTGCTTTATCTTTAGGCTTATAGGGTCTGGCCGGAATAATGGCTGCTCCATAGTGATTTGCCATATCCTGATAGGTTTCATTTAACTTGGGTTCATACCAGTCAAACGCTGTCACCGCTGACTTCAAGTTATCCGGAACCAGGATTGACGAGACACCTCCAAAGAAATTAAACGCATTAATATGAGACCGGATAAAGCAGGCTTTCTTCTGAGACATAGACGCTTCCGCAAATGAATAGCCGCTGGCACCGAGACACGCTACAAATATCTCTGCCTTGTGTACTGCTCCTGTGTGACGGTCAATGATATTCATGGTTAATCCTGAATAATCAATGAACGTCTTCTCACCGGCTTTATGTACCTGGCGCATGGATACCGGTACTTTGTTATTCCATTGTTTATACAAATCGCAAAACTGTGAATACCCATATCCATCAGAATGTTGTTCCCGGTATTCTTCCCATAATAACATTCGAGTAACACCTCGTCGCTTCAATTCCTGATGGATATATGCATAATCAGGGATTGTTTTGGTTGGCTCAATCGCCTTTCTTCCCTCCGGATACAATCTCATATAAAGGATGTCATCCTCTAATGTTTGTATATCCTTCAGGCATAATCCACTGGATTTATATCTACTTATATAATCAGATATTGTTGATCGAGGCAGCGATAGTGACCGACTGATCTGTCGAATAGATATACCGCTCATTATATGGTAGATGATTATCTCTTTGATTGACTTCATTTTTAGTCTCCCTTTCTCACCCAGATGACTGGTGAGTCTTCTTTTCGTTCTCATGTATCCTCTCTTTATTATTAAAAATTCAGAGAGGATGTTCTTTTCTTTTTAGGAAACTAAAAACTGTTTATTATCCGAAAATTCTTCAGCAAATACACTGTTTAAGTGTCCGAAGAACCTCCGGAATAGTGTCCGAAGAACCTCCGGAATGGTGTCCGAAGAACTTTCGGAATGGTGTCCGAATGTTTCCGGATTTGCCAATTCCGGTTCCGGCATATTTTCAAAACGACCAAATCTTTCGACGAAAACCACCTCTGCAGTTCCGGTTGCTCCATAACGATTTTTTGCTACAATGATTTCAGCTTTCTCCCTGTCTTCATCTTTGTGGGAATACACAAAATGGCGATATAATAATAAGACTTTGTCCGGTACACTTACATTTATGTTACAGTCCCGAAGTGCCCAAATATCCGGTCGTTTATTATTTTGTTTTTCAAGTCTGTTTGGTAAGTCTGAAAAAGCCATAATAGGAATTTTAAGTTCTACAGCCAATTTCTTCAAAGAGTTGAGAATCTTGGAAACTTCTTCTTGTCTGGTGTTAAACCATTCACTGCTTTGCAGAAACTGCATATCATCAATAATAATCATTTTAATATTATGGTCTGCTTTCATCCTGCGAGCTTCAGTTTTCAGTTTATAAAGTTCCATTGCAGATGTTTCATTAAAATATATGGGTGCATTGGATAAGGTTGAAGCAACATTCTTCAATGATTCCAATCGATATTTAGGAAGTTTTCCTGTACTCAGAAGATGAGGCGCCACCCTTGCTTCGGAGCATAACAATCTTAACTCAAAAACATTATTGGCAGTATTCGGGCTGAATATTCCAATGGCGTGTTGATTTTTCAAGGCTGCGTTCCGCGCAATTGTAAGCGCCAAAGATGTTTTACCCATACCCGGCTCACCGGCAACAACAATCAATTCTCCGGGCAGAAATCCAATTATCCTATTATCAAGAGCATGCAGCCCTGATTGAACTGCGTTTGAATATCTCCTTTCAATAGAGTCTATATGTGCTTCTTTTAAAACTTCATCAAGAATAGGCTTCAACGGATTTGCAATACCTACAGGTTCACTCCCGGGAAAGTTTCTTAACCGTGAGAACCCGGAAATATGGGTAAGAGCGCTTCCTAATATTCCACCCATTCCAAGCAAAAATGATCTGCGATTAATTGAATCAAACATGGTATTCTTCCTTTCTCTCGATAATTATTTATGTTAAATATTCTATAAAGTGTTCATCCTTTTTAATAATCTTCTGTAATAACGTGCCTTATTTTGAAATTTAGAATCTTCTGTATTTTTGTCAATAAAATCTTGATTAAGTAATATCCTCCTGCATACAATACTTGTAAAGAATTTTTCTGGTTGATCTCGATATCCTTTGATTAGACAAATGAAAAGCATCCAAAACAGATATTTTTAAAGAACCTACAATTTCTATTATGTCTTGATTAGGGAGTATAGTTACAGGATGGCTATACATTTGAAGATTTCTTAAATGATGTCGAGCCCGAGCCATTCGTTTCGGTCCTTCAAAGTTAAAAGGAAGAGTCACAACGAAATGGAGATTATGAGCAGAAATATTAAAATAATCATTTGCTAATCTTGTCAGAACATCGGTTGTACCATTCGAT
>JADFRD010000023.1 GCA_022561485.1 Fidelibacterota bacterium
AGTCCCAATGAATTTAATATTTCATTTTTATCATAATTACCACCTATAAAATAAGGATCCATTTTAGGATAACCGACTTTATACACTTCAGAATTCCCGATGCTGCCAGACGCATTTAATGACCGCATAGATTGTTCACCTTCAGTAAAAATAATATATCGGTAATTAGAATGTTTTTTCAATTCTCGATAAATGACTGTTTTGGTAAACGTAATTCCATGGTAAATCAAGCATAGTAGGGCATCACCATATTTTTTTTCATCCACCACATCCGGCGCAAACACAATATCAAACCGTTCATTTTCATCACTAATGCGATGGCCTTCTTTTTCAAATTTCCGTAAATATTTCCTTGTTTGGTCTTTATCAAATAATCCAAAAGTCCGTTCAATCTCATGCGTTAACGATAGAGCAACATCATATTTCGGATCATTTTCAAAAAGTTCAATTAACGGATCATAAGCTGCTTTATGGTACAGGTAAAACATTTTGAACAATACTTTTACCTTATCCATGTTTTTTATACCTGAGTCCTCGCAATTATTTTACGAATCTGATATTTACGGAGAATGTTTAGTGGTCGTTGTTTTAAATCATTCTGCAACCCATCAGTAAGAATCTCTTCGATCCTTTTCAGCACACGATTAGAAGAATTCCCATCGGAATATGGATGAATATATTGTAGACATCTTTTCCTGTTTGATGAAAACTCCTTTGGGTTATTAAGGCTGCGTTCAATTGCAGATGAAAGTTCGGAGGGATTTTGAATATTGATACCTTTGTCTTTACGTGCAATAGCCATATAGGTGACCAAAGGACGATCATACGTTAAGAATTCATAAGCGACGGAAGATGTATCCGTAATCATCATGTCAGAACCGGCCATGATCGGTAAAATATTTAATTCATCAATTACGCGGAAATTTTCATTTTCCAATTGTTTATATTTTTCTTGAATCGATTCATCCATCAATGAATGAAACTTGATAATCCAATTATATTTACCACTGTTTAATTTTTGAATAGAATCCAGCAAATCCGGAGCTGAAGTATATTTGGGTGGAAAGGTAGGCGCGTATAGTATAACAGGTAATTTTGGATTTAATCTATACTGTTTTATCAATTGCTCTTTCTGATCGCAAAATTCCCACTTATTACTATATACAGGATCAAGTTTTGGCCATCCTGTTTCCCTGACTAAAAAATGCTTTTTCTGCTTTGCAATTTTTAAAAATTTCTCTGTCATTACAGGTCCGGTTGTACAATATAAATTAAAGAAACCTGTTATATGGTAAAAACCTTTCACTTCCTCATCCAACCCATGAAAAATCTGTACTTTCAATCCCGGCCAGAAATGAGGAACAACATTACCCGGAACAAGAACAGCATCCGGATGATAGTTTAATACTTCTTCATCGGATTTTAATAGATCGCCGGGACAAGAGTAATTTCTTGCAGAACTGGCTGAAAACCATTTCACTACTCCACAATTCGATTCAATAATTAACTGTTGAATCGGTTCGAGGATTGAAAACGAATATGGCTTAGTGACAAAAAATAAATACTTTAAATGAGCGTTTTTCATTTCTCACTATATAATTCATTCAATATCCCTAAGACATCGTCAGTCGTTAAATCCACTATATTATTATCCATCCGTCCTTTTGTAAATGATTCCGTAGCTAATTTGGGCAGTTGATTTTCTGGGATTCCCCATTCGTTCAGTGTATATGGAATGATACCCTGGGGAATGGCTTTAATCGTTTGTTTTAATTCATCAAAGGTCAATTCATTTTTATTACAAATTCTGTCCAGTGGTTCCTTGATGAATTCCCCATTTATTTCCAATAAAGGTAATAAACTGATTGAAGACGCAACGCCATGGGGAATTCCATAATGGATTGTCAATGGATAACTTATTGAGTGTGCAGCAGCTGTCGTTGTATTGGAAAAGGCTAAACCGGCAACTGTAGAAGCATGTAAAAGAGTCTTTCGAATGTCTAAACTTGTAGGGTTTTCTTTCAAGGCTTCACCATTATCAAGAATCGAGCAAATGGCTGATATGGCAAAATCAGTAGATGTGTGGTTGGCATTCTTATTCCAAATGGATTCAAAACTATGGCTTAAAGCATCCATCACAGTTGTAATAGAAATATCCATAGGCAGTGATAATGTTAAATTCCCGTCCAAAATTGCTATCTTTGGGTATAAATCCGGGTGAGAAATGGAGTATTTCTTTTTTTCTTTCATATTCCATATAGTCCCCCACATAGTGACTTCACTTGCGGTGCCATGGGTTGTGGGTAAGAATATGGATGGAATCGTCTGTGGAAACTTTCCTTTATACTCTATTAATTCATAAATATCCGATTCCTCCAAACACAGATGTGCCATGACAACTTTTGCTAAATCCATGACAGAGCCACCACCTAGGGCAATCACACCATCAAACGTATTATTTTGACAAAATTTTACCGCATTTATACAATTCTCAAAAGTTGGGTTACTGTCAACATTACTAAAAATGGAATTAGAGTCAAATTTTGAATCGAGGTTTAACCGTTTTCTATTCCCGGGTGATGTGACAATAATGGGGGCAAAAATTTTAAATTTTTCAACATTACTAATAACCTCAAGTAGCCAATTTTCAGTTTTAATAATTTTTACTGGATTAAAATAATTTGACATGGAAGAAAATGATAAATTACTTTTCCAGAAATTTCATGAAATTTTCTTTATTATCAATAGGTTTGATGGTCGGTCTGCCTAAATCTCCTCTGGAACCAGGTCGTATTTTTACTTCAAGAAATGACGGCCCTGTACACGTCATAAAATCTGTGATGTTTGCTTTTAGTTCAGCCGGTGTTTCCGCCTTGAACATTTTGCTGGCTCCTACCGCTTCAACGATCGCTGACAAATCTACATACTTTGCGGCAGTATTCTGCCCGCCAACAGATTCATGAACTTTGTTATTCATCAAAATGTGACGGAAATTTTTCGGTTTCAAGCTCGCAATAGATGTCAGGCTGCCCAGATGCATCAACATGGCTCCATCACCATCAATACAAACCACTTCTCGATTGGGCTTGGACAAGGCAATGCCCAAGGCGATGGATGAACAATGCCCCATGGATCCCACTGTTAGAAAATCCTGTTGATGTGATTGACCTCTCTTTTCACGAATCTCAAAAATTTCCCTTGATGTTTTTCCCGTTGTCGAAACAATAATGGCATTGTCATCAAGATTCTCCAAAATAATCTCTAATGCTTCTTCCCGCATCATACCCTGATTATCCGATTTTTGGATTTCGTTGCTGTATTTTTCAAATGTCCCCTTTTTAATTAACAAAACAGCTGGTCTGCTTTCATTTCTTGCTGTGTTAACAGCACTTGATATTTTCATTTTAAACTGATCATCATCTTTTGATATAATTTCATAGGGTATATTCATCGACTCCAGCAGTTTAATTTGTACTTTACCTTGCTTCGAATGTTGCGGTTCATCTTTAACGCCCGGTTCGCCCCGCCAGCCTATCATTACCAACATGGGGATGGAATACACATCAGGATCACAGAGCGATAACAGGGGATTTACTGCATTCCCAAAGCCTGAATTTTGCATATATACTAATGGAAGAGATTTTTGAGCTAGATAATAACCGGTTGCCAACGCGATAGCGTTACCTTCATTGACTGTAATGATATGTTTATCTTCGGAAATGCGGTCATCGATACACAGACAAAATTCTTTCAGCAGCGAATCCGGGACACCTACAAAAAATTCAACACCGTGGCCGGCTAACTGGTCATAGAAATCAGCTGGTTTAATCGCCATCAATTGACCTCAGGAATCAAGGTAATAATATCCTTAATAGACATGCAGTAATCATCCGATGCTTCTTTGGCTCGGCTATTTCCCAGAATGGATTGTGCCGCATCTATCATTGCCGGGTATGCTGACCGGAGCAAATGGTTGGCATAAATAATGACATTTACACCTAAATCCTGCAATTCTGATTCAGTCATATGGGCATAGGTTGATGGCACCACAACCAGGGGCACTTTCCTATCAAACTTTTTAAATTTTTCACAGAATTCAATAATTTCTTTTCCGTCCTTTTTCTTACTGTGAATCATGATTCCATCTGCTCCAGCGGCTATATAAGCTTTTGATCTCTTGAGAGCATCATCCATCCCCTTTTTCAAAATCAGGCTCTCCACTCGAGCAATGATCATAAAATCTGTGGTAACCTGGGATCGTTTTCCCTCATGAATCTTCCTGGAAAAATGTTCGATTGAATCTTGCTCTTGAGGGACTGTGGTGCCAAAGAGTGAATTTCGCTTGTCGCCGATTTTGTCTTCGATAATGATAGCCGAAACACCTAATCTTTCCAGCGTTTTGACTCTGAATTTGAAATGGTCAATCCTACCACCGGTATCGCCATCCACAATGATGGGTTTCGTGGTGACTTCTAATATTTCTTCAATGGTAGAAAACCGTGAAGAAAAATCAACAAGTTCTGTATCGGGCTTTCCTTTTGCGGTCGAATCGGTGAGACTGCTTTCCCAAATGCCATCAAATTCAATTTTATGTCCATCTTTTTCAATGCTGGTTTTTTCTACAATGAGGCCTGTTAATCCATTATGCGCTTCCAGAATACGAACGATAGGTTTTGCATCAATTAACCGTCGCAGTGTTTTCATCCGTTTCCCGGGTGTGATGCCCTGCGCTTTAATTGCACTGATTAAATCTGTTGAAGAAATTCCTTCAGTGTACTTTGGTTCTACAAGTTCCCCACCCCATTCTGATAATGTATCAATCACATGCTGCCGAACTTCTCGTTGCACACCCGTTTTCCAATCATCGCCATGGACAACATAATCAGGTTTTATTTTTATCAGATTTGGCATATAATCCAATGTCGTTTGCGGCACAACTTCGTCCACTCCTTTCAGATTTTCCACAATCAGTTTGCGTTCATTAAAAGCAATTAGCGGTAAGCGTTTATAGCTGGCAATGGCTTCATCCGTCAGCAAACCTATAATCACTTTGCCCAGCTTGCGGCCTTCTGCAATAATATTCACGTGGCCTTGGTGAACCAGATCGGCAGACATAGCTATATATACTTTTTTTGATTTTTTATTTTCTGTCATAATTATTTTGTTCTAGTGTCGTTAATTAAAATCCTTTTTCAGCAATGGAACCATCGTGTAATCCAGCATCATAATTTTGTTTTGCAACTTGCCAATTCCCATAACGCAGCGAAAGATATTCTTCTACATGATTCGGAATATTGATTGTACGTCCTTCCCATTCGATTGTACTCAACGTATCGTAATATTTTCTATCTACATGCTTTAAAGCATTACTGTCCACCCAGCGGTATTTATCCTTCACGGGATATACGCAAAATAAATCCACGTGAAAATTGATCTGTCTTATTTTTTCCCAGGGAGTTTTCACTTTAATTACGCGCACATCTCCTGGAATCCAGGGAGACTGGATTTTCCTTCTTTTAATCAAGTATTTTGGCAAAAAATCCAACCGTAATTGCATGATTTCATCGGCAGATTCCGCCGGTATCCCAAGGTCTGCATCGTAGTCCCAAGAGATTAAATCACCATCACGCAGAATTCCCAAAAGTGTCCCAGCATCCAGCCAATATTTAAACTTTTTTTCGTTTAAAATATCGATTGTTTTCAATAACATTTTTTTCATGCGCTGATGATAATTACCTTTGTGGAGCTGGATTCTTTCTAACGGAGAAGCATTGATTACTTTTTTAAAGGCAATATTATCTAAAGCTGAATCAGTTACAATAGTAGTATCATCAATACTGGCTATCCATTTTAAATCGGGATTTTTCCAGTCTTCACCAAAACGAATTTGCAAATATTCTGTCGTATATTGAGGCACTGGAAAAGACCGACCATGAATTTGAATTATATCTAATTTGTCGTAATACATGCAACCAATTTCTTTGCAGCTACGCTTATCAATCCAGCGATATTGGTTATGCACTTTATATTTGGGTGTAATAATAACTTTGAAGGCTTCTTGGCTATGTTTCCAGCGGCTCAATACAGCAAGGCAGCAATATTCATTTGTGATCCATTCGCGTCCGGACCGATCTGGAATTAATTGAAAACGATAGACCAACCCTAATTCTTTTTCTAATGCCAATAATCTAGAAAAATATTCTCCTGGTATACTCAACCGAACATTTTTGTCTTGAAGCAAGGGTTGTCCCATCTTCTTCCCCATGACCGCTAATAATGTGATGGTATCCAACCAAAATGGAATGTCGTTATTTCTCAACAGTTTTACTGTAGTTAAAAAGAGGTTTGTTTTTATTTGACGCGTGATATCCATTTATAGATTAAAAATTGAATTCTGAAAACATTATTTGAACTGAATATTGTAAAGATTGTTGTAAAGTCCATTTTTCTGAATGAGTTCTTCATGAGTCCCCATTTCTTTTATTTCACCTTTATCCATCACGATTATTTTATCTGCATTGGTTACAGTGGATAAACGATGAGCTATAACCAGAACAGTGCGATCCGCCATAAGTGTTTCCAGGGCTTCCTGAACAAGCCGTTCCGATTCTGTGTCTAAAGCGGATGTTGCTTCATCAAGAATTAATATGGGTGGATTCTTCATGACGGCCCGAGCGATTGCCAATCGCTGCCGTTGTCCCCCGGATAGTTTGACGCCTTTTTCACCAATAATTGTATCAAATCCATCCACCATTTCATTAATGAACTCAAGGGCATTAGCCGCTTTTGAGGCAGCGATAACCTCATCGTTATCAATATTTTTCTGACCATAAGCTATATTTGCTTTGATAGAGTCATTAAATAAAATTGTTTCTTGTGTTACTATTCCCATTAATCGACGTAATGAATTAATGGTTATACTTCGTATGTCTTTACCATCTACTTTAATAGAACCATCATTTATTTCAAAAAAACGCGGAATTAAATCAGCAACAGTGGATTTACCTGCGCCGCTCGGCCCAACCAGCGCGACTATGGATCCTTTTTCGATTTCGAATGAAATGTCTTTAATAATGGGCATATCACCTTCTTCATATTTAAAACTCACATTTTTAAAAGAAATTGTATTATTAAATGAATTGATGGGCTTTGCATCGAATTTATCTACTATCGTTAGAGGTGTATCCAAAACTGAAAAGATCCGTTCAGCCGATGCTGCTCCCATCTGTAATTCGACATTCACATTACCCAGTTTCCTTATCGGATCCATCATGGCAAACATTAGCAATATGAATCGAAGAAAATCTTCTGATGTCAAGCCATTACCGCTCAAGACTTCTAAACCGCCGACCCAAAGCAGCAGAACCCCCATCATCACGCCAAGTGTTTCTGTGATTGGTGAGGTTAGTAAACGCAGTTTTGCTCGGCGAAGAATTAACTTATAATAACGATGTGTTTCATGGAAGAAGCGCTGAATTTCATAACGTTCCATTCCAAACGCTTTGACAACACGAATTGAGGATAAAGTTTCTGTAATAATATTGGTTAAACCAGCGATTTTAGCTGCAGTTCGAGTGGATTTACGGCGGATACTTTTTCCTATTGTTAGAATGGTAATACTGGAAAGAGGAATGATAACCAGTGCCAAAATGGCTAGTTTCCAACTGATAATAAATAACAGTACAGTAAAAGCCAATATATTGATGGGCGCTACGAGCAATTGATGAAAACTGGTTCCGAAAGCACGACGGAGATTGGACACGTCATTGAGAATAATGGATGTAAGTTCTCCCGATTTCTTCTGATGAAAATAAGAAAGTGAAAGTGAATTAAAATGCTCATACAGCCGATTCCGTAAATCCGTAATCAAATGAAATTGAATCACCGACATGGAAATATTTTTCAAATAGAGAAAAACGTTTTTAATTATAAAAATACCCATTATGGTCAGGCAGAGTATTTTAAGAGTATCTTGAGCCGTATTTCTTAAAATAATTCCATTTGACCAGAATTTTAATTTTTCATTCAACGAAAGGACTTCCTGTCCGGCCAGCCTGGCTTGGTCGGAAACGAGCTGGTCGAAATCCATCAATATATTGTTGATCAATGACGCCATCAGCCAAATGGATGCGCTGTTTAAAGCCACATAAACAAGCGCGGCCATTGTGGAAAGCAACAGATATGGCCAATGGTGTGCGACCAGTTTGAACATTCGTTTGTAGAGGGATTCTTTCATGATTGGTTTACTTGGCAGTTCAATCTAGCGTGAATCTACAATTCTTTCAAATATTAGTTAAAGGGTCGTAATACGTAAAACGTAATTAGTAAAACGTAAATATATAAATGAATGATTGGCTAACGTCTAACATCTATCGATTTCCCTTTTCCTAATCCGAATCTTAATCCAATTTACGATAGACCATTTTCTGGTGAGGAATGCTCGCTTCGTAAAAAATATTACCCACACTTATAAAATTGAATTTTTCGTAAAATGGTATCACTTGTTTTTGTGCAAATAAATAAATATTGGATTCTTCACGCAGTTCATCAAGTGCAAATTTCAGCAAAGCGGAACCTACCCCGTCCTCTCTGAATGATTTCAAAACAGCAAAACGCTCGAGTTTCACCCCTTCATCTGTAAAACGCCAGCGCGCAGTACCAAGTGCTTGTCCACCTTTCAAAGCGATAATATGGGTCGAGGAATCCTCATATTCATCAATTTCCTCGTCCCGGGAGACGTGTTGCTCCTCGATGAATACTTCTTTACGTATGGCAAGTGCCGAGCGGTATTCATTTTCCGTTTCAATATATTTTACTATTAGCATATAATTTCTATATCCTAATTTCGTAAAATAATATTATGCGTCATAAGAAAAAACAGATCATTGTTGTTGGTGACCGGGTGTTGATTCAGCCTGACGAAGGAGAAAGCAAATCTTCTGCAGGAATATATCTTCCACCGAGCGTTTTGGAAAAACAAGAAATTCGTGGTGGTATCATTGTAGAAGTTGGCCCTGGAATTCCGGTTGGAAATCCGAATGATGTTGGTGACGAACCCTGGAAAATTGAAACACATGGCGGAATAAAATATATTCCGACCCAAGCCGAACTGGGAGATTATGCATTATACCTCAACAAGGCGGCCATTGAGATTAAAGTGGAAAATGATCATTACCTGATTGTTCCCCAGTCGGCGATTCTGGTTTTAATACGAGATGATTTGAACATTCTTACAAAGTGAAGTTCAGCATAAACCAACTATAGTCCAGTTGATCGCCGCCCGCTTCCCAATATCGGGCAAAACCCTGCTGCAGTACGCCACCAAAACCCAGTTTCTTCGAAAAAACAATATCCAGTTCAGTTCCGAGAGGATCTGATTTCACACCATCCTTAAAATCATGGTAATGGACACTCAACTTAAATCCGCCCGGTAAAGTAAAAACAGTCTTTACATTCCACTCATCTAACCCTGCGCTATAATTATTACTGAAATGTGTATGTTTATCAAAATAACCATGGTACTTATGAACTTCACCCCAAGGATTGGCAAAACCATCTAAACTTTCAGTCGTATGATCGTCACCTGAAAAATATTCTTTTCCAACAGACAGGCGGGATAAAAAAGGTAAAAACGATAATTCAAGATGCAGATTAAAAATGCTCATAATTCCATTTATATTAAGATTAACATCACCACTTCCATATTTTCCATTTTGATAAGCGTATTCTCCCTCTAATCGAAAAAACAATATTCCCACATCCCATCGACCGCCAATAGTCCTTCTAACTCTTTGAAAATCATTAAAATAATAATTGTAATTATACCAATATAAGTCTAATTGATTAAATATGAGAGGAAGTGAATTTTTCATTGTCGGAGAAAAATAAACGCCCTGTATTACTTCACTAATATTATCTACAAAATCAAAAGTTGGATAACTAGAATTTTCGATATTTATAAGATAAAATGTATTTAATGAGCCGAATTTATTTTGGTTAAATGAATGAATTCCTTCAAATGCTCGACCATAATTATTCCAGTTATTTTTGCTGAATAATCGTTCACTGCCTAAGGGCATTTCAAATCGTCCGAAACGCAAGGTCCAGTTTCGTTTAAGTAATTGGCTAACCTGGAAATAAATTTGATGAAATTCCACATCATTATTACTTGATTGGGTTAAACCTGCACTACCAAAAACATCTCCCAAAATTCTCGAATCCTGTAATTGTGCAAAGCCCGTTATGGGTCCATTGATAAATTTCAAACTGATTCTGCTTCGTGTATAATTAATCGTATTTGGGCTGGTGCTAAAAAGAGAATCACTTTTTTCTGTCTCAAGCCGATATCGAAATTCAGCTTGCCATTCAAAATCTGATGCTGATATCAAACTTAATAGTGTCAGTATTGAGAAATATTTATTCATCACTTGGCCCCTCCCAGATGATTGGATAAATGGATTCACCAAAAACGCCTACAGACTTGCTGTAAAATATCTTCAGGTCTTGAGCGTCAAAAGGTGTTTTGGGTGTATCACCCTTGTTTGTATTACCGAAATAATTGGCGCCATAGGGTTCAATGGACTTCTGATGACGAACCACGCGAACAGGATGAATTCCGGCTTTAATTGCAGCAATAATGTCCGTGTCCGAATCACCGTAAAAAAGTTCCAGTCCAAGTTCATTCATTTTTCTATGTTTTGATGTATACTTTATACCATTAAGTGTGTCTTTAGGCATAAAGAATAAATCCACATCTTTTTGAATTTTATATCCTAAAACTTCAGTCAAATAATTTGCCAATATTTCACCATTCTCTCCCGGGCGGGCGGTAATGAAATACACCTCGTGTCCATTCGCCCTGAAATAATGAATGAGTTCAATGGTCGGTGTAATGGGAATGGAAAAGTCCTTATCGTGGGTGTTGATCCAACCGAAATCAATTGGGAGACCTTTTTGCTGAATATGATATTGAAACATCGGTTCTGAAAAAAGAACCGTATCATCTATATCAAACCCAACTTTCAGGATTCCCGGCTGGGCAAAAAGACTGGTGCTAATGAGTAATAAAATGAATCGAAACATAGATTATTAATTTACGAATTTTTTTGAATCAGGGTACTATTACAATCATAGACTGAATTCCGATATTGAGAATGAATGGGTGATTGGTTGCCCGCCGAAATGGAAGGTAGGTGGGAATGGATGGAAATTGGTGAGCGGTGAGAGGTAGCTGGCGAGTAGTGAATGGCTGGGGCGGTGATTATTCATCTCTTCAATTCTGCAAAATTATAACACTTAAAGCCCCTTGGTTAACATCATCTGATACAAAGTGTTTTAAAGTTTTTTACCTTTTTCTATTTTAAGATCATGTAAACTTACTCATGACTCGAGCCGGCATATACCTTCATTTTCCCTTTTGTAAGGTGAAGTGCATATACTGCGATTTCTATTCGATTGCTGACCGGGAAGATGACATTTTTCGATTTGTTCAAGCGTTGATAAAAGAAATCGATCTCTGTGAATTGGATACGTCTCAATGGATGTTTGATACCATTTTCATCGGTGGCGGAACTCCAAGCCTTTTGGAACCGATTCATCTTGAAATGATTTTAAATGCTCTGCACAAAAAATTTGATCTATCTGCCGTCGATGAATGGTCGTTGGAAGCCAACCCCGGAGAAGCACCATTAGAGAGGCTTCAGGCATTTAGGGAATTGGGCATCAACCGTCTTTCTATTGGCATTCAATCATTGGAGCCGGGTTTACTGAAGTTTCTCACACGCATTCATAATGTTGAACAAGTATTCAATACATTCGAACATGCGCGCACTGCAGGATTTGATAACATTAACTGTGATCTGATCTTCAATATTCCCGGGCAAACAATGGATATCTGGCAGCGGGATGTAAAACGTATTGTAGAATTGAAACCAGAACATATTTCCGCTTACTCCCTCACTGTGGAATCGGGTACAGACTTGAATAAACTCGTTCAGCAAAATAAAGTCACCATTCCAGATGATGATTATAGTGCTGAATTGTATAAATGGATCCAGGAATATTTATCATCAGCTGGATACACACAATATGAAATATCCAACTGGTCTAAACCTGGGAAAGAATGCCGGCAAAACCTCCATTACTGGCAGATTGATCCATACCTTGCTTTCGGTCCATCCGCCCATGGATTTGATGGGAAAAATCGTTATAACAATTATCAGGGTTTAGACCGATATTTTCAGCTCATTGAGTCAGGTAAATTGCCGATTGAAAACTACTATCCCGTTTCTCAAAAAGAAATGACCAATGACTTGATCGGATTTGGATTAAGAACAAACAGGGGTGTGCAGATCAATCGCATCCCTAATGAATATAGAATACAAATTCCCGAAAAGTGGTCGTCGTATTTAATAAATGAAAATGGATGGATAAGGTTGTCTGAAGAGGGATTTATTTTTGCAGATGCGATTGTTGTTGATTTGATGGTTTGACTTAACTTTGCGGAAGTTTAAACTTCCGCAAAGTTAATGGATTAATAGGTAAAATGTTTGATTTGTTCGCCTTCTTTTCCGATGAGACTCATAGCCTCAATGCCAATCTCAAGATGCAAATCCACAAATTCTTGAGTAACATTTGAATCGGATTCTAATGTTTTAACTCCTTCTGGCGTCATGGGAGTATCCGAAACAAGCAAAAGGGCTCCCCGTTCAATACCATTGGCAAACCCAACTATAAACAGTGTGGCTGTTTCCATATCAATTCCGATTACACGCACTTTCCGTAAATATTTTTTAAAGTCCTCATCGAATTCCCACACCCGGCGGTTCGTCGTGTAAATGACTCCGGTTCGATACTCCAATTCTTTTTCATATAATTTTTCAGAAACATATTTATGAATTTTAAATGACGGGAGTGCAGGGACTTCCTTCGGTAAATAATCATTTCCGGTTCCCTCTCCACGGATGGCGGCGCTGGGTAAAATGAAATGACCAATTTCCGTGGAATGCTTCAAACCACCGCATTTTCCAAGAAACAACACACCTTTCGGTTTAACCGCAGACAGTAAATCCATGATAGTTGCTGCATTGGCGCTGCCGATACCAAAATTGATAATGCTTAATCCGTATTTATTTGTTGCCGATGTCATGGGTCCGCCCCTGCCATTTACTGTAACATCGAACCTTTCAGCAAACTTATCAACATAATTTTGAAAATTGGTAAGAAGGATCCATTCACCAAATTCTTCTGCCTCGGCTCCTGTATAGCGTTTGATCCAGTCTTTAACTATATCGGCTTTTGACTTCAATCTTTTACCTCTAATGATATTGGACAATGATCAGAACCCATAACTTCATCATGAATATCCGCATCCAGAACTTGTTCAGTAAATCCTTCATTTACAAAGAAATAATCAATGCGCCAGCCGACGTTTCTAGACCGAGCTCCAAACCGGTACGTCCACCACGAATATCGATGAGGTTCTTGATGAAATATTCTAAAGGTATCCGCCCAACCGTTTTCAACATAGGTATCAAGACGCTCTCGTTCTATCGGCATGAACCCGCTATTTTTTACATTGTCTTTTGGCCGCGCCAGATCAATTTCATGATGGGCCGTATTCCAATCACCGGTCACAATCACATTGTGCCCCGATTCCACCTGCTCGTTAATGATTTGCAGTAATTCATCATAAAAATCCAGCTTATACTGAAGACGTTCCTGGTCACGCTGTCCGTTGGGAAAATATATATTATATAAAAGGAAATCAGGATGTTCGGTAAGAAGCACACGGCCCTCACTGTCATAGCGGTCAATCCCCAGCCCTTCTTGAACAAATAGTGGTTCCTCTTTAGAAAAGGTTGCGACTCCGCTGTAACCTCGTTTTTCGCCAGAATGCCAATTGGTATAGTATCCATGATTTTCCAATAACTCCTTTGGAAGTTGTTCGATATGGGCTTTGGTTTCTTGAATGCATAGAATATCGGGATCGGCATCTTCCAGCCAATCAAGGAAACCTTTTTTTAATACAGCGCGGACACCGTTAACATTCCATGAAATCAATTTCATAAGGTGACAAGATTAAAACAATGTAATAACTATATGCAAAATGATTCATAATTTTGAATCGTGTTTGGATATGCAATTTTTGTATTTGAATATGGAACCGGAAAAAGTTAAACAACTCATATTGAACGGCATCCCCGATGCTCATGTGGAAGTGATCGATACCACCGGTACAAAAGATCATTTTAGCGCGATTGTGGTTAGTGATTTATTTGACGGGTTGAATATGGTAAAACAACATCAAATGGTTTACAAAACACTGGAGAATTATCTGACTAAAGAAATACATGCATTGCAGTTGAAAACGATGACCAGCGTTGAATGGAAAAAAGGAAATTGAAAACAAGCATGTTAGAAGAAAGAATTTCTGAAATGGATGAAATTATTGCACTTCTGGCATCCATGATTAATACTATGGAAAAAAAGCTTAAAAAATAACTGTCGACTTTCGTCTTCCGACTATCGACTTTTACAAAGAGGTAAAAAATGGACTTAAAAAACCAAATTATTAATGATATTAAGAGCAACCCCATCATGTTATTTATGAAGGGAACACCAGAAATGCCTATGTGCGGCTTTTCTAATTCCGTCGTACAAGTGCTGAAGCACTATGGAGTTGAATACAAATCAACGGATGTGTTAGCCGATCCGGAGATCAGGGTGAAATTATCGGAATATTCCAATTGGCCGACAATACCACAGTTATTTGTAAACGGTGAACTCATTGGCGGCGCCGATATCACTATTGAATTACACGAAAAAGGTCAGCTCTTGGATATCCTTGATAATACCAGTGAAAAATCTGAATAATATTTTTGTTCTGACGTTTTATTAAATATAAATTTGCGCCCAGAAATTTCAGGAATTATGGCCCGTTCGTCTAGTGGTTATCCCGACACGTCGGGAAGGTTTTCATCCTAATTACAGAAATGAAACTTGATAGACGAACGAAAAATAATTTGGCCCGTTCGTCTAGTGGTTAGGACTCCAGGTTTTCATCCTGGCAACAGGAGTTCGATTCTCCTACGGGCTACTATTCAGAATCCCCTTTAAATGAGGTGGTTTTTTATAATCTATATGTAAATCCAAAATATAAACAAATGGAACGATGATTCAATTATTATTGATTCTTAAAATATAGTTAATTTCAGTTATGGATTTACACCTCCACCCAGCTCTTGTCCATTTTCCCATTGCACTGATAATAACAGCATTTATTTTCCAGGCAATTTATTTGTGAAAATATCATCTTATTTGCCGCACGACCAGTATGTGGTTATTAGGTTTTGCAGCTATCTCATCTCTCGGCGCAAATGTGACAGGACAGAGAGATGCAATTAAAGTTGGCCAAATTGGATATGAAACCATTATACTGGAAACCATTCAACTGCATGAACTCATGGCAAATATCACCACATGGGGAAGCGTTGTTGTTGTCCTGTGGGTTTATTTTTTCCTGAAGGATATGCATGACCAACGAGTAGATAGGCTGGCACTGGCATTTTTGGGTTTGTTATCCGGTGTGGTACTTTTTACGAACTACCTGGGGGGAGTATTATCTCATGGTTACGGTGTGGGCATGCCTTAAGAGTTAAATCATTTAATGACCTACCAGCTTTTTGACGCAATAGTTCTCGGCGCCGGGATCAACTGTTGCGGTATTGCTCATGAGAATAAACTGGATTTGCACAAAATGAATGGGACGAAACTGCTCCATGTATTTGGTGGAAAGTTGACGATATTTTTATCTCTATCGCGAAAAGCAGCGGATTTGATTGATTAATTACCTTTATAAACCGGAACAATTCTCCAATCGACAAACGGGTTTTAATTTCACTTTAACCATTCACCCATTCTCAAAATACAACTTTTCGGAAGTAAAAAAACTTTCGCAAAGAGTCCGTCCAATCATCCTTTCATCCTTTCAGTTTTTTATTCATCCCTAATAATATTCACTAAAAACGCTTTGGCATTGGTTGAAGAAAATAATCCATACCCGCCAATAATATTTGACTCCGGTAGAACATAAATATTCATCCCGGCCGGATCACCGCTGTAGTAATTGTAATAGGCATCATCCGTTGCTTCCAGCATAATAAGGTGTAAACCATAGTAATTGAAATACAACCAGTTCATTGGTACTGGTGGTTGGGATACCTGCCAGAAAAATGGATTTAATCGATAAGGATCACCACGATCGTCTCTGAAATATTTTCCTTTCCAAAGCCTGTATACAAGAGTGGTGTCATAGATTATATTGGTAAAAGATGAATCTCTTGTTCCGTTACGATTATAATCCAGAAATGTATCGATGGATCCATCGTATTGTCCATTTTCGTCCAAGTCATTGAATGGCTCTAACCCCCTTTCATTTGCTTCCAATGCCAACGTCATGACTTTAATTGCACCATAATTATCTGCTTCAAAATCCAACATAAACAAAGGAAAAGATGCAAAGCTTTCTGTATGACATCCACCATTTTTGTATACAGCATATGAAATGGAAAAAGGATCAATTAAGTGAATCAAGGTATCCGGTCGGTTCATATAATTCAGCCACTGCAATTCGAAATTATCTGTATTGACTGAAGGAACTGCCATTTCTTCTCCGTCACAAAAGTACATTTCATTTTCCGGACTTATAAAATCCATACCATCCGGAATTGTTGTTTCTGCAATGACCTCATATTGATCCCACTTGGCAACCAAGGAATACGTTTCACCCGGTTGAAATATGATTGAATCCGCAGTCAGGTACCTTCCTTTTCTGCCGGGTACCGGTATAACGTCATATACGTCGTTCGTTAAAAGTCGGGTAATTGAGACGGTGGCATCACCGATATAAAGGGAATCAATTTCAACTTGGTTTTCTATTGATGAGGATAATGATACATAACATGTATCACCAATAGTACCCATGGGAAAACCAGCGGACAAATTTGAGAAAACGACCAGTTTATCTTGATATACAGCTATATTATCGTCAAAACCGCAGGACAGGAAAATGATTGAGTAACAAATGACCAATAATTTTTTCATAATCAAAAATCGATATTTATCCCGATAGATGGTATAATTGGAAAAATGGAAATATCATTACGCTTCCACTGTTCTTCATCGGCTTCATCCACATTGGGTTCCCCCGGGTCAGGATATCCATTGCCGTTGATATCGTCTTTTTCCTTATTCCAGTCACCATCATCATCAAGACCATTACTTGAACTGCCTCGATGGTATACGTACCTGAATATATTATCCCGGTTATAACTGTTGATGACTTGGAGATATAAGTCCATTTCGAATTTTTTGAATTTGAAGTGCCGTACAACACCTAAATCCAAACGGTGGAATGGAATATAGCGGCCTGAATTTCTGAGGCCGGGGATGGCCCCCACACTACTATGCATACTATCAAAGAAATAATCCAGGTTCTTAATATAAAAGCCAAGTATGGGCGTATAAGCCTGGCCTGACTGGTATGCCCATTGCCAGTTCAGAATCCATTTTTTATTGATGTTGAAGTTGCCAATAATATTAAACGCATGACGGCGGTCCCAATTGGTAAAATATTCTGCCCCGTTCAATATTTTTCTGGAAATGGAATACGTATAAGAAATCCACCCATTCAATCGACCATGCATTTTCTGAGCAAACACCTCCAACCCATACGCATAACCGTCTGTCACATCAAACATATCAGACAGCTTATCATCGGGCAACAATTCATCAACAGACGCTCTGGGATCCGCGAAAGTTAGCATATTCTTCAGATCTTTATAATACGCTTCAATTTGAATTTTATATAGTAACCCAATGTATTCTTCATAACCCAGAACCACTTGGATGGATTTACCCGGATCTACTGATTCGTCAATTGCCATCCAAAAGTCAAGCAGTGTCGGATTAAAATCATCCTGAATCGTCATGATGAATTGATGGTAATTCCCAAGGGCAAAATTGATATATCTATCTTCGGTCAGAAGATATTTTAAACCTAATCGGAAATCTGGGAATAATTTGTCCGGATGGGCATCATAACCATTTAATCGAAAACCCGGTTCAAAAACGAAACGTTTATTAGCGATCCATTTCAATTTTATATAGGCTGCTGTTTCATTGGGGGCTTCTTTGACTTTAAATAATGTTGTGTCGCCAAATGTATTATCATAATCAAAGCCGAGCCGCTTGAACTGACCACCGAATTTCCAGGTCATTTTTTCATTTTGGAAATACGTCATTCTCGCTGAAGCAGTTAAATCGTGAATTTTATTATCCTGGATAATACCGGACTCACCTCCCAAGTTGAAATAGGTGAAGAATCGACTGCTGGCCAAAAGAAAATTTCCAATAAGAAGATCATTGAAAATTTTTCTATGCGCCAAACTAAACGTTTCATTCCCCCAATATGAATCCATGTCAATATCGGCAAAATTGAAATCGTCAATTCCCGTATAAAAACTGATACTTATTCGGTCTTTTTCTGTTAAATCTGTAAATATATGACCCTGTAGATCATAGAAATAATACGGTGGCACATTTAAATCAGTTTTTTCTAAAATTTTATCAAAATAGGTTCGCCGCCCTGCAACCAGCCATGCGCCATTTGGTATGGGTCCTTCCAAAGTTGCCTGTGCAGATAAGATAGAAATATTCAATTTTGCGTCAAATTTATTGCGGTTTCCTTCGCGGCTTGTGACGTTAAGAACTGCTGAAAGGCGCCCACCATATTCAGCATTATATCCTCCCTTGATCAATTCTGCATCTTTAACCGCGTCTACAATAAAATTAGAAAATACACCGCCAAGATGGGAAGGGTTGTAAACAGTAATGCCGTCCAGTAGAATTAAATTCTGATCCGTATTTCCACCGCGGATAATGAGTCCTGTGCTGAATTCAGATTGGGTTAATACTCCAGGTAATGCCTGGATCGTACGAAAAATATCCGGTTCCAATAAGGAAGGTAATGCTTTGATCTGGCGGGTATTTAAATTGATCTTTCCAGGCTGGATATTGAACTGACGAGCTATTTTTTCTGCTGTCACGTCCACTTCCTCCAGTTCAATCACTTCAGTTTTTAAACTGACATTAAATATTTCGGACTGATTTTCAGTTAGACTAATTATTTGTTCATGTTGAACATATCCAAGAAAGGATACAATAAATGTAAATGGTTCGGTTCCCACATTGTCGATGACAAAATAGCCATTCCTGTCGGTGGCCATTCCTCTACCTGTCTCTCGAATAAATACATTGGCGCCGATCAATGTTTCGCCTGTTTCTGCATCGGTTATTATACCGCTGATTCGCGCGGTTTGGGCAAAAGCTACTGACGTGAAAAGGGATATAAGGAAGAATGAAAGCCTAATGGCTTTCAAAATAGCGTAATATTTCCTCTGCATGATTAATTACATTTACCTGATCATATATTTTTAGGAGAATTCCATCTTCATCAATTAAATATGTCTTTCTGCTGGGGAAAAATATTCCACCAGCGCCATATAGCTTTGATACAGATTTATCTCCATCTGTTAATAAATGAAACGGAAGATTATGTTTATTTTTGAATTTTTTATGACTGGCTGCATTGTCATAACTGACACCAAGAACAACTATTTTGTTGTCATTGAATTGACTGTATAAATCTCTGATTCCACAGGCTTCTTTGGTACAGCCGGGTGTTTCATCCTTTGGATAGAAATATACCATAACTCGCTGCCCCATGTATTGGGAAAGAGAATGCATTTGGCCATTTTCATCGGGTAATGAAAAATCGGGCGCTTGATCTCCGATATTCAACGGAACACCACGGCCCCAAAGGAATCCTGTAATGATAATAGTGAGTGTGAGAAACTTTAACATCGGATTACCACTGTGACAATTTAACCAGAGATGATATTACTTCACTCATTTAAATACTGTAAACTATTTTCATCGAACTCAACAGGAGATATTCCAAATTCTTCAAATACTTTTGATGAACATGTATTTCCTTCCATGAGCATGGTCAATTGATCTGCTGTGATGGGGAACCATGAAAAACGCCCGAAAATAGATGCCAGCGATTTTATGGGAAAAACCGGAGCAGGAATCGTCCACTTTTTCTTGCTATAAGCGGATGCTATAGTTTTAAGCAATGTATTCCACGAGACTGTATTTTCTCCACCCACTTCATACGTCCTTCCGATTGGTTTTGAATCTTCTAATGCATTGACAATTACTCTTGCCACATCCGCCACATGTACCGGATTAAACAAAAAGGAGCCGGCATCTTTTGGTATTAAACCTTCATAAAACAACGGTGCCGGGAATGGCAAACTCAACATATCCCTTTTTAATTGCGAACAGAACTCAATGTTCCCCCTAGGGTTCCCAAATATTAAAGAAGGACGGAAAATAGTCCAAGCCAGTGAAGAATTTTTCAAAAACTGCTCTGCCATATATTTTGTCTTTTGATAGGGAGTCCCATCCGGTTTAACACCGTTCGCACTCATGAGTAGATAATGCTTTATTCCCGTCTCTTCAGCCAATCGAACTGTTCTTTTTACACCTTCAAAATGCAGTTTTTCAAATGCAATTCCTTTGTTGGGAAATTCTCGGATCAGACCAATATTATAGATGACAGCATCCGCATTTTTCAACATAACATTGATGGCAGAAACATTTTCAATATTCCCATTATAAATGATACATTTAGTCGATTGAATGAGCTTTGAGGCGCTTTGCGGTCTAACTAATACATGTGGTTCATGACCGTTCGCAAGCAACTCATCCACGATGTAGTTTCCAACGAATCCTGTTCCTCCAAAAAGGGCTACTTTTTTAGTCATATTACTCCGGCATAAGATAATTGTATGATATTCAATATTCTTCCCATATCAAATAACCCCTCTTTAATTCTCCCCCATTACGGGGGAGATAGAAACAGGATTTCATTATTAAATTCTATCGCTACCGCTATTTTCCCCTGCGCATTCGCTAATAGGGGAAACACAATGGGGTTAAAAATACGACTATCCGACGCCGTAGTAATATTGAAATTTGAATATTAATCAAATTTTTCAATCACTGCACTTTCCAATGCAGTCTTTACCAGTTCATTTACATTTAATTTTTTCTCTTCACCAAGAACATCTATCAGTTTTGCTTTTGTGGCAGGATGCTTTGGTGTAAATAACGAGCAACAATCCTGATCAGGTAAAATGGATATGTCATATGTATTTATTTCTTTAGCTTTGTCAATAATCTCCAGTTTGTCAAAACCGATCAATGGCCGCAAAATGGGTGTGGAGATTGCCTCATCTATGACGCCCATGTTTTCCAACGTCTGAGATGCAACCTGTCCTAGGGAGTCGCCGGTAATCAATGCTTTTGCTCTTATTTTGTGAGCAATGGCTTCTGCGATTCGTACCATAAACCTTCTGTACAAAATCACCCGAAACTTGGCTTCGGTTTCAGTCATGATCACTTTTTGGATGGGTGCAAGTTTTATTAAATACAATGTGGCCCTTAGTTGAAAAGACAGTAATGCTTCAATCATTTCTCGAACTTTTTCAATGGATGCTTCATTCGTATAAGGCACGGAATGGAAATGCACAAACGTTGCTGCTGCACCACGTTTCATCATATAAAAAGACGATACCGGAGAATCAATTCCCCCCGACAATAACGACACCACCTTACCACTGACGCCCACGGGTAACCCTCCCTGTCCACGTATTTTTTCTGTATATATAAATGCTTTCCCATCCACGACATCAATGAAACAAGTCTTGTCGGGTTTTCCAAGATTAACAACCTTTCCGGTTGTTTTTAAAATAGCGGCGCCTACATCTTCATTCATTTTTTGTGAACCGACATGGAAGTTTTTATCGGTCCTTCTTGATGTAACGCGAAATGTTTTATAATCACCAGAACTCATCATTTCCACAGCCAATTGGGTAATGGCGCCTATATCCTGCTCCGTTTTAACGGCCGGCGCAAAATAGACCAATCCGCAGACATTCTTTAACAGAGCAGAGATTGTTGAAATTTTATTTTGACCCTGTTCATTCAACCGAATAATAATTCGACCGTACAATCGGTCGATTGAAGTAAATGAACCAGGCATCGAACGTTTGATGGTTTCGCGCAGATTTTTCTGCAGCTTCTTTTCAAAATAACTGCGGTTTTTACCCTTTAGGCCGATCTCACCGTAGTGACAAAGAATTACGTCCGGTTTCATGTATGAAATTTACAAAACCAAGGCAATGAATAAATCAGATTTGAGGATTGAGTAGTAGAAATATAATTTCTTTACCTATGAATTGATTCAATATTTTAATCCACCACTGCCCTACGGGTGGGGATGTCTATAATGTTTATTCAGTTTTGGGAGCCGGCCAACGCAGCCGTTTTGGCAGAGAGGGATTTAGATGGGAGTATTAAAATTTAAAAGACCTGTTTTAATAATCAACTTTTATGATCGCTCATTTTTGTTATTAATTATACTTATCCATACGTCCTATGGACTGCATTGACTATGTCAATGCAACCACCAACACGGTTGATGGAATCCAAAATGAAGAAAATTTAAACGTTATGTTTTCGTTTCTTGTCTACCAAGAAAATCATCCATGGATTTATTAATTCCCAGAAAATCCAGGATACTATCTTGCATTGCAACAGGCAAAAGACGTAACGGAAAAATGGTATAAATAAACCGCGGCATAATTAACCGGCGTTTTCCTTTGGCAATCGCTTTTACAATTCGTTTAACCACATATTCTTCTTTTAAAATGGGTAGTAAAAAGTTGAAGCGGGTTTTCACGCCGGAAAACATTCCTGTATTTACATAAAAAGGACAGACAATCGTTGTTTTGACCAGACTTCCCTTTTTTCTTAATTCAAGACGAAGGGATTCATCAAATCCGATGGCTGCAAACTTGCTACTGGAATAATCTGTTAATTTAGGAGAAGCGGCCAACCCTCCTGCCGAAGCGATGGATACTATATGACCGGAATTTCTCTCCAGCATACCGGGTAAAAAACTTTTCACCAGCCAAAAATGAGCTAATGTATTCACTTGGAATGTTTTCTCAATCATGGCATCAGGAGTATCTAATAAATACTTCCCGGTGACGATTCCTGCATTATTGATTAATATGTCTACCCGGTCAATTTGAGAAGTGGTTTCATAGATTTGCTGTCTATCTGATAAATCACACACGTATGTAGTGACAGAAATATTTTTTCCAACCATTTCATTTTTTACTGCTTGAAGTCCATCATGATCAATATCTAAAAGGACCATATTCCCACCGAGAGCGCCCATTTCAAGAGCCATAAGACGTCCCAATCCACTGGCTGCTCCTGTAATTAAAATGGATTTACCGGAATAGTAATTCATTTCGCTTTTTCGAAATCCAACGAAACTGAATTGACGCAATAACGCTTTCCGGTTGGATTTGGACCGTCATCAAAAACATGGCCTAAATGGGAACCACATTTAGCGCATAGGATCTCGATTCGTGTCCTACCCAAACTATTATCTTTACTATAACGGATTTTTCCTTCCGTAATCGTATCGTAAAAACTTGGCCAGCCGCTGCCGGAATCATATTTGGTTTTGGAGCTGAATAATTCATTTCCGCATGCTGCACACCTGTAAGTTCCGTTTTCATCATAGGTGTAATATTTACCTGTGAAAGGTTTTTCAGTCCCCTTTTTACGGAGAACGGAGTATTCTTCAGGTGTCAGGCATGTTTGCCATTCTTTTTCTGTTTTATGTTCTTTTTCAGTCATTTGATTATTCCCTGTTTTGGGTTGGGCTAAAATGAATAAAGGTAGAAAAGACAGTATGAGTATGTACTTCATATAAATTCCTTTCTTGAATATGGCTTATCAAAAAGAAGTTTTCAACTATTGAATTTCTCTTTATACATTCCAGCGTTCTAAAAAAGTTCCTTATGAGAATAGTGTTAATTATTATAATATTATGGTCCATTCTTCACGCAGGTGAAGTCGACCAATACCTTGCCTGGAATCAATTGCCCAATGATGAGTCTCATCTTCTGAACAAACTTTTCAACGAGGAAATTCAGAAAGCCCTGGATGAAATCAATAAGCATCATAATGATTGTTCCTGCACAGAAGCTGCCGGCAGAATATTAAAGCATTTCGGTATTGGACTCAGTACTCCATTGGAAATGCGATTAAAGAAAATGACTGAATTAGATAAATATCCCACAGACGATATTCAACTAAGTGAACGGTATAAACGCAGCATTTTCCGGAGGGAATACACTCATAAAATCATTGATAAATACCAGGATTATAGTCTGAATTTGCAAATTGATGAAGTAATCAACGTTGGCGGTATATATATCGGTTTGGATAAACTGACACATTTTACAGCTTCGGGTTATATCTATTATAAAATATATAATCTTGGGCTTGAACATACCGGATCAGAAGAAGCAGCTATACAAATGGCCATCAACATAGGCGTTTTCGGTGAAAAAAACATTTTAGGAAAAATTGCCTCAGGAGTATTTTCTTATGCTGATTTGGAAAGCAATTATCAGGGGTTTCAATTCGCAATGGATCTCTGCCGGGATGGAACAATTTATTTAAAAAGAACAGGAAAAGGTTGGGAATTAGAAGGTAGTTTTGATTTACGGAATTATGTGAACCCTTTTTGGGACGAATCCTATAATCCCTCCTATTATTATGAAGGTTATAACCTAACACTAATGCCTAAATCCGAAGCAGTATTAAGTAATATTCCCAACTATTGCATGAAATATAGATCAAAAAGAATTCAATCTATTTTTACTTATTATGGCAGTATTGCTGATTCAAGTTATTCAATTAAATATTTGCAAAAGCTTATTAATAAAGGCGAACTACCGGATCCAAGTTCATTTAATATCCGAACAATTTGCCGGGAATAAATTGTGTTGTATTATATAGTAAAAATCATGGCGGTTACTGCCATTAGAACATTCTTCAATAATATTTCCACTGAACATAATGATACAATACCCCGGGATGAACCAATTATCTTTACATCTAACCATCCCAATACAATGATGGATCCAATTATTATCGGATACACCTGCAGAAGGAAACTTTATTTTTTTGCAAAAAGCACCCTATTCGATTATCCCATTGCAGAATGGTTTCTCAAACAGATGCAGCTTGTTCCAGTTTATCGTAAAGAAGATGATCCAAAACTCATGTACCGCAATGAAAAAACATTTACAAAAGGGTATGAAATTTTAAAGCAACGAAAAGCTTTTCTTATTTTTCCCGAAGGTATTTCTACAGGAGACCGTAAATTAAGCGAAGTTAAAACCGGCGCCGCAAGGATTGGGTTAGGTGCGGAAGCTGATCATAATTGGAACTTGGGTGTGAAAATTATCCCAGTGGGCCTGAACTATTCGAAAGCAATCAAATTCCGCAGCGATGTATTGGCGCGTTTTGGGAAACCGATCATTTTATCTGACTTTCGATCTGTGTATGAACAGGATGAAATCGAAGCCGTACACCAGGTAACCACCCAAATTGAAACGGCCCTATCCAAACTGACGATTAACCTGAAGGATTTGGAAATGGAGGAAATTGTCGAAGCGCTGGAAACAATTTACAAGCAAGAATTGGCTATTGATCTGGGAATGGAGATAGAAAATAAATCAGACGATTTTTCTGTAACAAAAGGAT
The DNA here is from genome assembly GCA_022561485.1 of Fidelibacterota bacterium. GTDB lineage: Bacteria > Fidelibacterota > Marinisomatia > Marinisomatales > TCS55 > JADFRD01. Next base: position 25,765 of record JADFRD010000023.1, read on the forward strand.
TAATCAATGCAGTAGAATGGCATTACGAAAACCAACCTAAAACAGTTGAAAAATTCAAATCAATGCTCCATCGCTATCAACGATTTTTGAATCGATTGCAGATAAAAGATGAATTTCTGGATCCGGCAAGTGGAAGCGTCACTTTTTGGGAAAGGGTAAAAGCAATCCTATTTTTAGTCTTTATGTTTCCCGTTTATCTCTATGGCCTTATTAATAATGTTATTCCCTACAAATTTCCTCGCTGGTACGCATCCCATTTTGTTGAATATAAGGCAGAGATTGCTCCTTGGAAAATGGTAGCCGGAATAGTCGTATTTTTGATCTATTATCCAATTGAAATTATCATTTTTGCTTCTATAACCGGCAGTGTATTCTGGACAATTTTGTATATCCTCTCACTTATTCCCAGTGGAAATTTTGTACTGAAATACATTCAACGTGTGCGAGACTATCGCCAGCATTTGCAGTTTTTATCGGTGTTTTACCGAAAACGACCCTTGATTTACGAATTGATTAAACAGCGACAAGAAATCATAGACTTTTTGAATACCTGTAAAACAGAATACATGAGTGCTGTAAACTTGCCCCTTCGTAAACAGGCATAAACGAAAGATTATGGAATCTTTAGAAATAAAAAAGAACTACGACAAAAAGTTTGCTGATTTCAGTCAAAGTAAACTGTTTCAAAGCTTGGGTCAACCGTTACAGAGTTTTATCCGCAAGACCGGTAAATCGTATCGTCTAACCTTCCAGGAATTGCAGCAAATAACCGAAATGGCTATCGATTTCAATATGTGGGAAGAACTGTCCATTGAGGAACAGTGGAAAAAGTTTAAAGGCCTTCGATATTCAAAAAACGGCAATGCCAAAAAAGCCATATTAAAAGACTTAAGGAATCATTGGTTATCTTTAAAAGTTAATCCATCGATTTATAAACCGGAAGCGCCAAAAGTCAAAAGTGTTGTTCGAAAAGTTAAAAATAATTCAAATGACAATGCAGTGTTTGGGTCATGTCCTGTAGCATCAGAAAAAACAGTTTGCTGTAATCTGCACACCATTGATGCGGTGCAAGGATGCGGACTTGGCTGCAGCTATTGCAGTATACAAACATTCTACGAAGACGGCGCAATTGGAGTTGAAAATAATCTTGCGGAAAAACTGGATAAAATTCAACTGGACCCGAACAAGAATTATCATATTGGTTCAGGCCAATCATCCGATTCTCTTGCCATGGGAAATCGAAACGGCATTTTAGATGCCCAAATGGATTTTGCCAGGAAAAACCCGAACATTATTTTGGAATTCAAGACAAAAACAAAAAACGTAGATTACTTTTTATCTGTAGATCTTCCACCCAATATTTTTGTCTGCTGGTCATTGAATCCGCAGGTTATTATTGATCATGAAGAACATTTCACCGCCTTTTTGGAGCAGCGAATAAATGCCGCCAGACAGTTGGCAGATGCCGGAGTCATTGTTGGTTTTCATTTTCATCCAATCGTGTATTATGAGGGTTGGGAAAAAGAATACACTAAAATTGTGCAATCCCTCTTAAATCGTTTTTCCCCGGACGAAGTGGGAATAATTTCATTGGGGACATTGACATTTATTAAACCGGCCATCAAAAACTTGCGTTCATTGGGGTTGCCAAGTAAAGTTCTCCAGATTCCATTGGTGGACGCTTCCGGGAAATTTTCCTATCCTTTTTCCATTAAAGAAAAAATATTCGATACCGTATGGAACGCGTTTGAACCTTGGCATGATAAAGTATTTTTCTATTTTTGCATGGAGGAAAGAAAATTATGGAAGTCGGTTATGGGAAAGTGCTACGATTCAAATGACCAATTTGAGGATGCTTTGTTTACCAGTGTATCGGGCAAAATGAACGCTGCGCAGAAATAAATAACGGTTTCTAGATAAAAAACAAACACCTTATACCCACCTAGATATGGAAGTTTTGTGCCCCCTCTGTGAACCAATTTCTATCATCATTGGACCAAAAACAAAATTATATAGTATAGGGAAATGCACCGGAGGTTCACTTTTCTTTTGTTGCTAATTCCTCCCAAAATTCCAATCCTTTTCCACCTAACTTTATTGCCAGGCTTTCAAGGTTCTGTAATGCCTGAGCTTCACGCATTTTATTGGCTATCTTATATACGGTGATCCAGTTAGAAAAGGCCTTCGCATGTTCTTTATTAACCATATAAATATAGCCTAAATTGTATAAAGTGGCACATATCCCGCTTTTATCACCGATTTCCTGGCTGATTTTTAAACTGTCTTCCAAATACTTCAGAGCTGTGTCATATTCACCACGGGTGTAATATATCTGACTGATATTATTAAGTGTAGTGCCCTCCCCGCTTTTATCACCGATTTCCTGACGGATTTTTAAACTGTCTTCCAAATACTTCAGGGCTGTTTCATAATCACCT
>JADFRD010000024.1 GCA_022561485.1 Fidelibacterota bacterium
AACAGGACATTACCAATTGAAAAATACATGTATAAAATCAAACTGTAGGATAGAATAACTACTGTATCTAAAACAACCCTGGCTTTAATTTCCCAGTCCAAAAGTCAAGTCTCCTCCTTCGTTGATTTTTAACTCAAGTCCTGTGATAATTTTGATTGTTTTCATACCTGTCCGCCCCATTATATTAATTCCAATCGGGGCAGACATACTATGTCAAGCACTTTGTAAAACGGGGACGTAATTGTGTTGGTTCATAGCATGTTTCACCATGTCTGCTAGAAAGATTCTTTCCTCGTATTTGCAGTGATTTTTCCACATGGAAAAAATGATTTTAAGCCATTTATCTGCCAGCAGTCGCAAGGCGTGGTTGTGGGTTTTCCCCATTTTCCGGTGTTTATGATAGTAATGGTAAGCCCATTGGCTGCGGGTAAGGCTGCAGAAAGCAAACAGCTGCAGTGCATTCCTAAAGGGTTTGCGGCAACCATAGCGAAACCTGACACTCTTATATTTCCCACTCTGTTTTGTGACCGGAGCAACGCCAGCCAAGGGTCTGACCTCACCCACACATTGGTAACGGGTCCGGTCATCGCCCAAGTGACTCAATATCCGGGAAGCCAGATTAACGCCGGCACCAGGGAGGCTTAAGAAAATGTCCTTGTCAGAATGTTTATCCAGCAGTCGTTCAATCTCACGATCGTATTTCTCCATCTGGTTACACAGCGTTATTAACTGTTCTACGATGGCTATCATTTGGCGGGATTTGGCTCTTTTCACTACTGGATCGATAGGGATAGGAGCTTTTCTGGCATGATGAAGAATCTTCTTCAACAGGGAAGGATTATTCACCTTGCGCTTTTTCAGCAAATGAAGGATCTGTTTTTCACTTTTCCGGTTAAGGTCTTCCCAGGAAGGAAACAATTTCAGGAAAGTGAAAGCCGAAGGGCTGGCCAGGTCAGAAAACAGACGGCACGCTTCCGGGTAATACGCTTTCAAACAAGATCGCAATTGATTGATGAACTTTGTCTTCGTCTGACCGAGTTTCTCTCTATCCTGGGTCAATATTTTCAACTCACGGACGAGGTCGCTTGCAGGTACAATAGGCCTATGTCTGTTTCTATCGGTTCTGATTATGTTGGCCAACACCAACGCATCAAAAAAATCATCTTTGGCTTTACTCACACGGTACCGGTCACGATAGCGATCCACAGCCTTGGGGTTGACAGCATAGACAGTGTATCCTTCATCCATGAGAAAATCCACCAGAGGGCAATTAGGAGTCTCTATGGTGAATAGGATATTATCTTTATCTGTTGTAACAGTTCTTACTCGGTCGATGAGTTCTGTGAACCCTTCAGCGTTGTTATTGACCCGAAATGATTTAGCCGTATCGCCCTCTTGGTCTACGATGACAATAACGAAATCCTTGTCGGACCAGTCAATTCCACAAAAGAACATTTTTCTTTCTCCTTTTTTTCCAATGGCCTTTGTAAACTTGTCTTGGCCTTATAGTGGTCTTCTCCGGCGGTGTCCAGAGAGACAGCATACTATTGAAGATCAAGTCCTTTTAAGACGGGGAGAGGGGCAGTCTGCCCCAGGTGATCATATCACTAGGCGGGATGGTCCTCTCTCCCCGACGACCATTTATTGTTTTCATTCTTGGTTCATCAAATTTACATATATAATACTAAAAGATACTGCTATAAGGCGCTTAGGAAGAGGATAAGGATTACCAGCCCGCCGTAGGTACGTAGGCGGGGGATTAGGAGGATGGATAAAGGATTGCTTCCGAAGATTGACCCATTATGAGGTTTATCGTTTTTCATTTGCTCTCTTATCTGCAATTTAATTAGCGATTACGCTGTAAATGATAAAGTACAAATCTTAATAAATCAAGTAATAATATATAAAATATGAAAATAATACGTACGTAAAATATAGTATTATCGTAATAAGTGTATATAATTCAAATATTATCATAGGGGGCTTTTAAAAACCAGATGTGTGAAGAAGAAGGATGTAAAATTATTCTGATTCCTGCCGGAGCCTTGGCGCAGGAGGGCAATCCGCTTTAAGTTAACTTTGCGTCCCGATTCATCGGGAAAAACTTCCGAAAAGATATTGTTGTGTGGAAAAGCCAACACCGTTTGCTGGTATACACAACTGCCCGAATGACATGGTTTCGCGGGGGAGATAGCCAGCCTGAGGCCGGCAGGCTTCTCCGCCAAACAGCGGGTCGCTAAGACATATTGAGCGTTTTTTTAAAAAAATGGAGATAGTGTCATTGCGAAGCACAACTTTAGTTGTGATGTGGCAATCTCCTTCCATTAACAAAAGTAAAGACATCATTGATTTCCTGACTTTGACTAAATTCAAGGAGATAACTTCTTCATTCTATTCCAAAGACAGACATTTTTTGTTATTACTGCAAAATACCACCCCTAAATCCCTGCCTGCCGTGGCAGGCCCTCCTCATATGAGGAGAGGTCTCGCCTGCCCGTCATTGGCGTTCAGGCGGGTGGGGAGGTGAAAAAAAATCTACATATTTTCTTTATTTCGAATTAGAAGATTCAAGTCAACCAAAACAATTAGATTATTAGAAAAGATTCTGCATAAATCTCCGTAATTTCCGCCCCATGTCCACAGACCATATACGCAATTTTTGTATCATCGCCCACATTGATCACGGTAAATCCACACTGGCAGACCGTTTGTTAGAGGAAACGCACACCCTGTCGAAAAAACAGATGAAAAACCAGGTTCTCGATAGTATGGACCTGGAACGGGAGCGGGGGATTACTATCAAAAGTCATCCCATACAAATGCATTACACACACACCGATGGACAGGATTACATCCTCAATTTAATAGATACACCGGGACATGTGGATTTTTCTTACGAAGTGAGCCGTTCTTTGGCAGCCTGCGAAGGCGCCTTGCTGCTCGTGGACGCGGCGCAAGGAGTGGAAGCCCAGACGGTGAGCAACACATATTTAGCCATTGATAGTGGCCTGGTCGTAATACCTGTAATCAACAAAATTGATCTCCCCAGCGCCCGGGTAGATGAAGTAACGGATCAGTTAGTGGAACTCATGGGCTGTGATCCGGATGACGTGGTTCTGACCAGCGCCAAGAGCGGCGCCGGAATTCAGGAAATCTTCAATGCCATTGTCGATCGTATTCCGCCACCGAAGAACAACGATAACGCTCCGCTTCGGGCCATGATTTTTGATTCCATGTATGATAATTACAAGGGCGCCATACCCTACGTTAGGATCATAGATGGCGTGCTCAAACCCGGAACAAAAGCCAGGTTTTTTGCCCATGATAATGTATATGATATTACGGAAGTGGGGCATTTCGTATTAAAACAGATCAAAGCAGAAGAATTGCGCTCCGGTGATGTGGGCTATGTATTGGCCAATATCCGCGATGTGGACGATGTTCGTCCCGGGGATACCTTGACCACCAAAGAAAATCCGGCTGCAGAACCGCTTCCCGGTTATAAGCAAATGCAGCCCATGGTCTTTTCCGGTCTATATCCATCAGAAAGCGATGATTATGAACAACTCCGTACCGCCCTCAATAAATTGAGATTGAATGATGCATCTTTGATTTTCGAACCGGAAACGAGTGAGGCCCTTGGGTTTGGATTTCGCTGTGGATTCCTGGGCTTGCTTCACATGGAAATTGTCCAGGAAAGGTTGGAAAGGGAATTTAATCTGGAATTGGTCACCACAGCTCCCAATGTCAGGTATCAATTGATACTAAGGGACGGTACGGAAGTGGAAGTGCATACACCGGCGGATATGCCGGAAACCGGTCGGATTCAAGATATAAAAGAGCCCTTTGTGTCCGCAGAAATCATTACACCGAAAGAATATATTGGCAACCTTATGAAGCTGTGCCAGAGAAAACGGGGTATCTACATAAACACGGACTATTTAACAAAGGATAAAGCCCAGCTTCATTACGATTTACCTTTGGCGGAAATCATTTTTGATTTTTATGATAAGCTGAAATCAGTCTCAAGAGGATATGCTTCCCTGGACTATACATTTACCGATTTTAGAATCGGAGATTTGAAAAAACTGGATATTCTCATCAACGGAGAACCGGTGGATGCATTGTCTATTATTACCCATTCCGTTGATGCGTTTCAACGTGGACAAGCATTATGCTCAAAATTAAAAGAATTGATTCCAAGGCAGATGTTTGAAGTCCCCATCCAGGCATCATTGGGCGCAAAGATTATTTCACGAACAACTGTAAAAGCATTGCGAAAAAATGTGACAGCGAAATGTTATGGCGGTGATATCACCCGAAAGCGAAAACTCTGGGAAAAGCAGAAAAAAGGAAAGAAGCGCATGAAAAAAATAGGTAAAGTGGAAATTCCCCAAGAAGCGCTGCTGGCTGTACTGCAAATTGGATCAGACTAAAAAATTGTACAAGTGTTAAAGTGTTCAAGTGTTATTGTTTTAAAGTGATAAAGAAAAAATTATTTATCCATTCGTTTAACAAATCGCTCACCAGTTACCCCGCCACGGCCGTGCTTTCGGCAGGCAAGCAATCATTCAATCAACCATTTACCCACGTATCTATAAATTGGCATCGTTCTTAACTCAACATCTTCTGTCGTCGCTGTTAAGTCAAGTCCTGTTGACTTTGCACATTATTCACTGCTCACCAGCTACTATTCACCGCTCACCTAATCATGCCTAAACAAGATTCAACTTATTGGTCTGAAACACACTCTCCGCTGTATAGTTTTATCTTTGTAATGCCGTTGTTTGTATTGTATGAAGTTGGAACAGTCTTTTTATCAGCGGAAGATATTTTGGTCTTAAGAAATGGAGCTGATGTTTTGATGAAGCAAGTGATGGGGCTATTTGGTATTTATGGAATATATGGTTTCAGTGCTTCATTTATGGTCGGTTTTTCTATCGCCTTTTTGCGCCAGAAAAAATCCCTTAAAACCTTAGTGATCAAAGGCGAATACTTACTGATGATGTTTTTTGAAAGTATACTATACAGCGCGTTATTATTTGTCTTGTTGGGTTTTTTTCAAACGTTTTTAATGTCGCCCGTATCCAGGCGATTATTTCAACAGGTTGTTTTATCATTAGGGGCAGGGATTTATGAAGAATTTGTTTTCAGGGTTGTCCTCATCACCGGGATTGCAGCAATATTGGGGTTTATTTTTCAATGGGAAAAAAGAACCCGATATATTGGAGGAGTGATTGTGGCTGCGGTTATTTTTTCTCTTTTTCATTTTATCGGTGCCTATGGGGATTCATTTTCATTCGATTTATTTTCCATTCGCTTTTTTGCAGGAATTATACTGGGAATTATTTATGCATTTCGTGGATTTGGCGTGGCAGCCTATAGTCATGCATTCTATGATTTAATTGTGTTAACCATCATAACAACCAATGGAACAGGTTAAAGATGTTTTTAAAAGGAGAAAACACATGAATAAAAAATGGCTTTTGATCGCTGCATTACTATCTTTTTTGGATGCAGAGCAATTTATGGATCCGGTCAATGTCAGCATTTACCCGGAATACTATTATCACGGTGTAATGGTAGAGATTGAAACCGTTGTGGAATTTGATCAGGATACTATTGATGTATTTTTCACCGTTCCCACAAGCACGGACTCTATTTTTCTCATCCAGGGAATTCCAAGCCCGGATAGTAAAATTGTTCCTTTAGATGTAAGTCATGTGAAAGAAAACAATGCCGTTGAGTTTAAATTAACGGAACCTCAATTCAAGTTGTTCATATTTTTTTCTCCTTTTGATGATGGGCATGATCGATCATTTACGTATTCCATTGGTTCAAGTATGGAAATGAAGAATGTGCATCTGTCGATTCAAGAACCGGTGATGGCTGAAAACTTCACCATTGACAGAGATATTTCTTCAGAATCAAATGATCAACACGGAATAAAATTTATGACTGTTCATCTGGACGAAATTAGTGCGGGAAATGTTGAAAAAATTTCTATCAACTACACAAATCACACCGGAAAAACAACGATGGAAAATCTGCGTGACCAATTGAGCGGAACGGAGGAACCAAATACCAATCCACGCACATTTCAGGAAGAAAAGCCTAAAAGGCATAAATTACTCTTATGGGAACCACTGGCCATTCTCGGTGTTTTATCTTTCATCTTCGGAATTATGTATTATTCAAAAAATAAAAAAACGACTGTACTTGAAGGACAGAAAAATTTCTGTAGTTCCTGCGGTAATAAAATAGAAATGAATGACAAATTCTGCTCAAAATGTGGAGAGAAAGTATCATGATGCCTATTCTGTTTGAAATCGGTCCCATCAAGATTTACTCCTTCGGTTTCATGTTGGTGGTGGCTTTTTACACGTGTTATTACCTGTTACAAAAAGATATGAAACGCCTGGGATATGAGGCGAAAATTGCTTCTGATATGATTTTTGCCGCAGCGGTGGGGGGAATTCTGGGTTCAAAAATATATTATTTGATCGAACATTTTGATAGGGTAATTGATGATCCTTTTGGTATGATATTTAGCGGTTCCGGCTTGGTGTTCCTCGGTGGACTGATGGGGGGCACTCTGGGTGTAACAATCGTATTACGTAAGAATAATTTGCCATGGATCAAATTTGCCGATATAGTGGCGCCATTGCTGATATTAGGCTATGCCATCGGCAGAGTCGGCTGTTTTCTTGTAGGCGATGACTATGGCGTTCCGACGCATTTACCTTGGGGTGTTTCATTTGAAAATGGTCTGCCGCCCACCACTTATCGTATTTTTGAATCCTATTATCCCTGGGTTGACCTCACCGGATTTGAGCCGGGACTGCTTACAGTACATCCGACACAATTGTACGAAGTGTCCATTGGTTTGGCAATCTTTGCATTTTTATGGAACCGGAGAACCAAAATAAAAGTATTTGGCAGTTTATTCTTTACATATCTTATTATAGCTGGAATCGAACGGTTTTCCATAGAATTCATCCGTACCAATAATCATTTCATATTTGATTTAACAGGAGCGCAGCTCATTTCCATTGGAATGATCATTATGGGTACGGTCGGCTTACTGCGCCCGGTTTCAAAACCCGAAATAAAACCATAATTTCTTTGGTTAAGCGCCTGCTCGTTTTCGCCGGGCTTTGGGTGCTGTCCCACGCCCAGGAGCCCTTTTCACTTATCAACGAAATATCATTTTCTGATCTGGACGATAACATTTCACCAATACATATTTCGTTTATTGGTGAAAACAAGTTCGTCATTCTGGATTCCGAATCTCAAGAAATCATGTTGATTGACAAAAATAATATTATAAACCGCAGCGGTGGTTTTGGACAGGGTGTGGAATCGTTTTCAGAGCCGTCGGATATGATTGTACAAAATCTGAAAGTATGGATTTGTGACCGAACAGAAAATTTAATTCAGCAGTTCGATTATTCTTTGAATTATATCGGAGTGGAATTGTTAGATAATACGATAACCGATCCATTTTATTCTGATATACTCATCGAAAATCCATTCGGTAATCCCTATATATTTTCCAAAACATACGGTGAAGTTTGGTCACTGGATGAGTCGAATTGGCCGTATATTGATTTGAATCAATATGGAATGGATGGAAAGTGTATTATTGATATATCAGCTGACGATTTTGGGAATATTGCATTTTTAACATGCGACAATGAAATAATGATGTTTAATCGATTTGGCCGCTTGATGAAACGGGTCAAAGTTGAAATGATTGATCCTGTTTTTATCCTAAACTTGAATCTTCACTGGCTTGTGTTAAATGGTAAAGGAATGGTGAGCGATATTGACGGTGATTTATTGCAGAATATTGAATTAAGAAACCATGAAATAATTTATGATGTTGATGCAAGCTTACAGCATTTAACCATCCTGACGAATGAACGAATCCTGGTTTACAAATGAAGAGTTCAGTTGATACATCTCTTGTATGGTTTTTTTCAAGATGTAGTGCAGGCATTCCTGTCTGCACTACGACAGGCAGCCTGCCCACCCCCTTCAATATTTTTCTAATGGGGCTGGCGGGGAATGTCTGTCGTACCTTCAAATTTATTTTATTTATTATTATTTTAACCTCAATTAGCTGGGCGCAATCCAATTCCATGGTCGATTCGTTAAATACGGTTACACATCAGGATAAAGAAGAAAACGAACTGATGGAATCAAATTTCCCTCAAGTGGTTGGTCCAATGTTTTTGCAATTGCCTCATCTGGATTCCCTCGAGAGTCATTTAGTCGTACAAGGCGAAGCAGAAACAATCGTGAAAAGTGGTTCTCCAAAGAATTCGTCCAATGATGTCATTTCCACGGGAACCATTTATAGGTCCATTTCGATTTCGCCTTTCGCCGGTTCGGACATGACCGGCGGGCTGCGGATGCAGCTCCAGGGACAATTGAGCGAGAATATGCAGATTAGCGGTATATTATCCGATGAACAATCACCGATTCAACCGGAGGGAAATACCCGGTCATTGGAAGAAATTGATCAGATTTATATCAATATTACGCACCCACAATTTCAAATGAATGCCGGGGATATAACTTTAGAGTATAAATATGGGAAATACAATAATATTAGCAAAAGACTAATTGGCTTAAAGAATGACTTTAATATAGATAAATGGTCTGGCTCTATCGTGTATGCCGGTTCTAAAGGACATTATCGGCAAAAAGAATTTAAAGGATCGGAAGGAAAACAGGGCCCGTATTTTCTCGATTCTGAATCCGGGAATCGAAATATCGTTGTTCAAGCCGGTACGGAACGTATCTGGCTGTACGGCAAAAGGCTCACTCGTGGAGAAAATCATGATTACACGATTGATTATTCTACGGCTGAGATCTTCTTTACTCCAAAGCATCTTATTCATTCAGATTCTGACATCCTTGTCGAATATCAATATAATGATTTTCAATACGCACAGAATATTACGGGTGGTGCTATGAGTAGAGAATTTGGTGAAAGGGGCTCTCTTACATTTTCGTGGTTGAGAGAAAAAGATCAGATTAAAGGCGCTTCGTTGAATATTTCAGATGAAGATGTTGATATATTAAAAAGTGCAGGAGATGAAGTCGCAACTCGATCAGGGGTCGTTGTGGACTCTTTAGGGAAATATATTTATTTCGGAGGGGAATATTATGAATATCAACCCGATGATACGATCTATGGTGACCGTTTTAATATCACATTTACGAATGATAACGAAAAGGGTCAGTATCGTCGGCTAATATCTCCAACCGGAGAAATATATTATGAGTATGTATCACCTGATATGAGAGATCATGGCGATGATCTGTATAGCCCGGTAAAATATCTGGTGAGCCCGGTCGAAACACAATTGATAGAGATATCCGGACAGTATTTTTTAACTGAAAATACTGAATTGAAACTATCGACAGCATTTTCTGACTTGGATCAGAATATATTTTCTTCAAAAGATGACGATGATAATACCGGCATGGCATACGCATTGAATGTGTCCAATAACGCAATTCAAATAGCTGATGGAATGATAATAAGATTATCATTGAACAGCTGGCAAGAGAATGAACGGTTTCAACCGCTGCAAAGAGTAAGATCTGCCATGTTTTACCAGGACTGGAATATTGATCCCACATTCAGGGGAAGTAAACAATTTAATGAGATAGAAGCGGGACTCAATATGGATGACCTAGGCAATGGATCCCTTTCAGTATCTTCGTACCAATATGGTGAGCAAACACTAAAGAGGTTTTTTACATCGTTTAACGGAGGAATTCATACCGTACCGCACATGAGTGTTAAAGTGAGTGAAATAAACGGTAAAACAGGTTTTTTCAGGCAACGGTACGGTGCATTTGAATTTTTACCCGGATATTGGCATCCCTTCTATGATTATCAATACGAAGAACAGGAAAATGTCCAGCGCTTTGACCACCATACCGTTGGAGTTAAATATGCCAAGGATAAGTGGCAAGCTTCTCTGGGAATGGGTGAACGGTTGGATTATTTAGAATCGGATTCCACGAATAATGAATTAGAATTCTTGTCGGAAGGCATCTTTGGGAGTTTTGATTTACTGGCAAGAAATGTCAATGGATGGACGCAAGAAATCACCATTCGCCGTCGGATTAAAAACGATAAGTTAGCTAACCAAAATTATAATTTTACATTAGGTCGAATCAGGACTTCATTCAGGAAACCTCGGCATCCATTACGCTGGGATTTGAGAGCAACGATAGAAGAAACGTTTACAGAATCACGGGCACTGGTTTATGATTCCATTGGCGTAGGGTTGGGTGATTATCGCTATGATACTGATTTTGATGAATATGTTAAAGATCCAAATGGAGATTTTATTGCGTATACAATTTTTACCGGTGATCGATATCCAACAACAAAACTAGACGGTTTGCAACTGTTAGAATTTGATTTTGGGCAAACGAATTTCTCTTCAATTAAGGATTTTTCTTTCAGGTCGGAAATGCGGGCAATGATTGAAGGCAGCATTTCTTCAGATTACACAATCTTTAATCCCGAATTAGGCGACACATCTTTTTCTCGGTCAAAATGGTCTTTGCGGAATGAGGTGACGTACCATCCATTGAGATCTAATACGATGGTCAAGATGTGGCATCGATTATTGAGAAATTTTGACGGATTGGATAATCGAGGCCAAGATTTAAGGAAGGAAAAGGAACTGGGTATTGAATTCAGAAAACCTATTTACAAAAACCTGAACAGTGAAATTCAAGTCACCGTGCATGATGGTCAAACAGAATCAACCGTTTCTGAACTTCGGGAGCGAAGCTCCAAAGGTTATTGGATAAGTGGAGCGGCGAAATGGCGTTATGACCAATGGTTGTTGGAAGGGGCAGCGCAAGTCGGAAAAGACCAGGGAACTCATCGTGATGTTGATTTTTCTGCTCGTGCAGTAGGGCTTCGAATTGATGTGTTGAGATTTATCGGTAAAAAAGGACGGATTCATGCCCGCTTGGAGTGGTTTAATACCGGTACAGACATTTATATTTCATCCTTACCGCCGGAAGCATTGAATGGTTTGGCGCTGGGACAAACTATTCGTTCAAATATCCAGGGGCAGATTATGATTGGGAGGGGCGTTTCGCTGAATGTGACCATGAATTATATTTCTGACCAAAGATATGATCAATTCATTACATTGAATGGAGAGGTGCGTGCGTATTTTTAAAATAATAATCTACTCACAATTTTTGTTCGTATTTGGGCAGAATGTTTCTCTGATTGTTGATGAAAAACCGTTTTTAAATCAACATGTTGATTCAGTTAAACACGTTTTATCAAACCATTTAATTAATCGCGGGTATTTTGGTGGAAAACTGATCTTGGTAGAAAATGATCAGGAAAAACTAACATATCATTTCATTAATGAATCAAAAGCAATTGATGAGTTATCGTTTAGTCGTTCTATTTCAATCCATGACAACATTTTGGAAAGAATATTTTCACCATTGTATAAAATGGATCATACCAAATCTGAAAAGCAATTTGTTCGGAAGATTCGTTCCAGTTATCCATTTATTCCTGAAAATGTAAAAATAAATTTTGGTCGAGTTGAACACGATCATCTGGGTGCCTTAATTGATTTTACGCCGGATTTCAACAGTCATTTTTCAGGCATTATAGGAGCAATTCAAAATAATGAAAAAAAGTGGGATTATTCAGGTGAAATCGATATACGACTCGAAAATATATGGCAGACTGCAAGTACGACCGAGATCACCTGGAAACGACAAAATGAAGATTCACAATACACGAGATTCATGCACGAAGAACCCTATCCATTTGGATTACCTTTTGGAGTGAAATTCGAATTTTCGCAAGACTTTCGTGATGGGAATTATGTCTTGAATAAAACCTATGGCGCTTTTTCAGTTATAAATAAGTCAGGAAAATGGTATTTGGGAGGCATTAAAGAAAAATTAGCGCCTACGACAAAGGGTGATTCTTTAGGCATTAAATCGTTTCGTTCTGAATCGTTCAGTATCACATTTACCGGCGATAATCGCAATGACAGATGGTTGCCAACAAAAGGATCCTTTTTGGATGTGAGTACTGAAATCGGAGAAATAAACAGAAAAGGGTTAACATTTAGATTCAATATGCTATTTGAAAAATTGGTTTCATTGTCGAATTATATTTCAGTCCAAATGAAATTCCAGAATAGTGCAGTGCGTAATTCAGGTGAAATTGAAAACGTTTATGTAGGACAAATGATCAGATACGGTGGGCATAATTCCCTAAGAGGTTATCAAGAAGATATTTTCAGGGATGATTTTGTTTCCATTTACAATGTGAATATTTTGTTTATCCCAAATAATAATATGCAGTTATACCCATTCGCAGATATGGCATTCAACGACGAGTTTACACTCAAATATTCCAGGGGATTTGGTTTTCGTCAGCGAACACGAAACTCCGTGATAGAAATCAGTTTTGGCTGGCCAAGGGATGAGGCTTTCTCCGCCGGAAAAGTTCATGTTAAATTCACCAGCTTATTAGATTAGCATTATGAAAAATATACTTATTATATTATCCATCAGCGCATTTTTGTTCATGACAGGCTGTGGTAAGCCAATGGCCAAGGGAGCGGATGATGAGTTAATTGTTCTTACTGCTTTTGAAGATAAGGAAGCTGCTCTGTCAATTCTCAGACAAATTTTCAGTGACACACTTTACACTCCTGCTCCGGAACCGTATTATAAAGTAAAATTTGTCCGGCCCAGTGAAATTGAAAAGGTTAAAAGTCATCCGAATCTCATCGTTATTTCAGTAAATAACGACCTGACTAACCCGGGGACAAGGCTTGTTAAACAGTTATTAACGGAAAAAACGTACACCGATTCAAAAAGCGGAAAAACATCATTTATCCTGTCAAAAAATGTATACGCTGAAAAACAAACAATGCTGGTAATCAGCGGTACCTCACCAGAAGCACTGGTGGAAAAAGCACAAGAAATTGGTGAAAAAATATTCAACCAGTTTGACCAACAATTCATTGACCGCCAAAGCCGATTTTTGTTTAAACGGGCGCGAAAAAAAGAATTAGAAGAAGAGATATTTAATAAATTTGGTTTTGGATTGAAAATACCATGGGGATTTTCTGTTGTAAAAGATAGTGCGGATATAAATTTATTTTGGATTGGAAGAGAAAACCCATTCCGCTGGATTGTGGTCCACTGGGAAGATGGAATGGTGATCAAAGATCAAGAAGATGCCGACCATTTTTCAAGAGAAATCCCAAAGCGGTTTTTTGATCATATTCGTTACGTTGATTATAAGTTTAGTATAAAACCGGTTATTTTTAATGATTGGTCCGGTTGGCGTATGACCGGCTTGTGGGAGTCTGTTGAGGAAGCGCAGGGCGGCCCTTTTATTGCCTACACCTTTTATGATGGTATTACAGACCGGACATATTATATCCACACGTTGATTTTCAGTCCCGGCTTAGATAAATATTTGCTTTTGCGTCGGTTGGATATCATAGCACAAACGTTTTATGTGGAAAAGGAACACTCTTGAAAAAAGTATTAGTCACAGGTGCAGCTGGACAATTGGGAGCCACCCTGGAATTGAATGAATATATTACTATTAAAACAGACCTGTTTCAACCGGGCACGAATGAGAATATTACCATGCTGGATATAACGGATGAAGACCAGGTGAAAATTTTATTGGATAATGAAAAACCGGATATCATTGTCCATTTGGCTGCCATGACAAACGTAGACGGGTGTGAACTAAATCCTGATCAGGCTCAACTCATTAATGTGCAGGGCACGGTAAATCTTTTAAATCATTTTGACGGTAAATTTATGTTAATATCATCTGATTATGTATTTGATGGAAAAGATGGCCCTTACCGTGAAGAAGATGAAGTACATCCAATCAATGTATATGGACAAACAAAATTGGATGCGGAAGAAAAAGTCCGGGAATGTTCTAATGATTGGATTATTCTCAGAACCAATGTTGTCTGGAACATTGGTGGAAATTTTAAAGCGAGCTTTGCAGATTGGGTTGTGGAGGAATTAAAAAATAACAGAAAAATACAAATAGTAGATGATCAATGGAATAATCCTACCTGGACAGTAGACTTGAGCAGAGTGATTGGACAATTATTACATTTTGATGCAAGTGGAGTTTACCATTATGGCAGTGCAAATATATTAAATCGTTATAAATTTGCGTCTCTTATTGCTAACGTTTATGAATTGAACGATAGCCTAATTGAACCCATTACAACAAAAGAATTAAACCAACCGGCGAAAAGACCGTTAAAATGCGGACTTATAACAGACAAAATAAAGAGAGATTTTAATATTTTGTCCTCTAAAACTCACATGGACATTAAAGAAGCCAAGATGCGCACAATACAATGAAAACATTAATCATTTCACCAACATATAACGAAAGTAAAAATATAGCTGATTTAATTGGACATGTATTTTCGTTAAATGAAAATTACCATTTACTCATAGTAGATGATAATTCTCCCGATGGCACGGCAAACCTTGTAGAAGGATTTAAAAAACGATATAAAAATCTTCATTTGGCAAAACGTCCTGGCAAGGCCGGCTTGGGTACCGCTTACTGCCACGGATTCAAATGGGCATTGGAACGCGACTACAATACAATTGTACAAATGGATGCCGACGGCTCTCACGATGCCAATGAAATTCCGGAAATGATCCGTCTTTTGAAGGAAAATGATGTGATTATTGGCAGTCGATATGTTCATGGCGTTAGTGTGGTGAATTGGCCCATTCGAAGATTGATTTTGAGTTATGGTGCAAATCTATATTCACGAATTATTACGGGATTGCCCATTAAGGATGCCACCGGTGGGTTCAAGGCATGGAAGCGGGAAGTGTTAGAAAGCATCGACCTCAATTCAATCAGATCACAAGGTTATTCGTTCCAGATTGAAATGAACTTCCGCGCTTGGCAAAAAGGGTATAAAATCGGTGAACATCCTATTATTTTCATCGATCGCACAGTGGGAGAGTCTAAAATGTCCAAGGCGATTATGGTTGAAGCTGTATTTATGGTATGGCGTTTACGAATTTGGAAAATCTTTGGATGGCATAAGTAATTTTGCCGCAAAATGTTACTAAATAAACACTTTCAGTGAATGTGGTTGTGATGCTAATAAAACGGAATATTGGATTAATGGATTGTTGCCTGCTTGTCGGTCAGGCAGGGACTTTGCGAAAGTTCCAAACTTCCGCAAAGTTTATTTTCAACATAAATTCAGTTAATCCCGAAACGGGGGATTGGATTTAGAAACAGAATGGAACCGGCTTTTGAAATAATGTGGTTAATATGACAAAAAAAGTTTCCGTACTGATTGTCAGTTATAACGTTAAAAATTATTTGGATCATGCCATAGATTCATTGCTGCGATCTGATTATACTAATTTCGAAATTGTAGTCGTTGACAATCAATCTTTTGACGGAACGGTTGAACACATTCGAAGCAGATATAGCGAAGTCAAATTAATTGCCAATGAACAAAATGTTGGTTTTGGGGCAGCAGTAAACCAGGCCGCCAAAGCTGCAGACGGAGATTACCTACTGATCATAAATCCTGATACTGTTGTTCAGGAAAATACAATTTCTACATTTGTTCATTACTTGGAAGATCATAAAAACGTTGGCATGGTAGGACCCAAAATTCTCAATGCGGACGGAACCCTCCAGCCATCTTGTAAACGGTCATTCCCCACGTTTAGCGTCGCGATACCAAAAATATTAGGGTTGGATAAACTGTTTCCGAAATCAAGATGGGCTGGAAAATACAATTTATCGTATCTGGATCCGGATGAAACCAATGCCGTAGATGCCATCAGCGGTTCATGTATGTTTTTAAAAAGTGGGCTGTTTCAGGAATTAAACGGTTTTGATGAACAGTTTTTTATGTTCGGTGAGGATTTGGATTTATGTTATCGAATCTGGCAAAAGGGATTTGAGATCCATTACGTTCCGGAAACGCAAATTGTCCACTACCAAGGTGAGTCGGTTAAGTACGCCCCCTTTGACAGCATCAATGCATTTTACAACGCCATGATCATCTTTGCTGAAAAGCATTTCTCAACCAGCACAGGACTCTTAACAAAATTGGCCATCAGAACGGGCATTCTATTGCGAAAAGTTGTCACGTTGTTAGGAGAAATGCGGTCGCAAATTATATCGATCATTCTTGATGCAATCGTTGTCGCCGCTGCCTTCCTGATTGCCATTCCATTCCGATTTGATCATTTTGAACCTGTCGTATTAAGTAAGGGGCTTGTGCCTGTTGTGTACATAATATTCTGGATTGCAGTGGGTTCTTTATTTCAACTGTATTCCAGATATATTTTATCTTATACTCGTGCAGTCCTGTCGTCATTGACCGGTTTTTTCTTGGCAGTGGCATTTACATATTTTTTCAAGCAATATGCCTTTTCGCGTTTAGTGATCATATTAGCCACAGTTATTATTACCATATTTATTCCAGGATGGAGAGTACTGGTTCATTATCTCATGTCCCGTGGATTTCTTCGGCCCGTAAAGGACAAGCACAATATTCTTTTCACTCGAAAAACATTGATTGTCGGTTCGGAAAGTGAAGGCATTCGTATCGCCAATCATATGTTAAAGCGTTTTGATACCGGGCTGGATGTCGTTGGGTTTGTCGATAAACATCTCCGAAACGATCATTTACCATTACCATTTTTGGGCGGAGTACAAGATTTAAAGGGTATCGTTAAGACTCATGCCATCCGCGAACTCATTTTTTCCAATGCTGCATTTACCAATGAAGAGATTTTAAAGATCATGGATGAAACGAAAGAAATGCGGCTGATGTATAGAATGGTTCCAAGACATCAGGATATTTTGCTTGGGAAAGCATCGATTGAGGAAATTGGAGAATATTCATTTGTAAACATTGAGTACACTCTATTTCACAGACTGCATGCCATGTCAAAACGGCTTTTTGATACGGTAATTTCAACAATCTTATTCATTTTATTCTTACCGGTATTTTTAATCAGGAGTTTAGGGGGACTTCCGCGAAAGGTGGAATTCTGGGGTCAGGATAGTACAACATTTCACGGATTAATATTTGAGAGTAACAATGGCTTCATCAGAGATTTACCATTGTTGCTGGCCATTATTTTTGGAAAAATGAGTTTAGTTGGTTCATCATTAATTTCAACCACAGAAAAAGACCCTCAACTTATTTGTTCTCCAGGACTTACTGGGCTTGAACAGCTTAGGAATGTTAAATTTACAGATCAAGACAGGCGTTTGCTCGATCATTATTATGTTCAAAATCAAAGCCTGACTTTTGATATTGAAATATTAGTCAAAACAGTATTTAACGGATAATGGCAGAATATTACTTAGAATTTGAAAAACCTGTTAAGGGTATCGATAAACAAATCCTCGAATTGGAAACAGGGGATGATCCCAATGCCAATCGGGCGAAAATTGAAGAACTGAAGAAAAAACGCGACAAAGAGCTTGAAAAGATTTATTCCAGTATGTCTCGCTGGCAAAAAGTCCAACTCGCACGACATCCGAAACGACCATACAGCTTGGATTATATCCATTCAATGGCTCCGGATTTCATCGAACTTCATGGGGACCGATATTTTTCCGATGATTCGGCAATGATAGGCGGTTTAGGTTCTATTGATGGCCAAAGTGTTATGTTCATCGGGCAGCAAAAAGGTAGAAATACCAATGAAAATATTTATCGCAATTTTGGTATGATGCGTCCGGAAGGTTACCGAAAGGCATTGCGGTTAATGAAATTAGCAGAAAAGTTTAATATTCCTGTGGTTTCTCTGATTGACACACCCGGAGCCTATCCCGGCATTGGCGCTGAAGAAAGAGGACAAGGCGAAGCAATTGCAAAAAATTTAATGGAAATGGCACGTCTTAAAGTTCCGATTTTAGCCATCGTAATTGGAGAAGGCGCCAGCGGCGGGGCAATGGGCATTGGTGTTTGCGATAAAATGCTCATGTTGGAAAACACATGGTTTTCCGTAATAAGTCCTGAAGGATGTGCGTCCATTTTATGGA
The DNA here is from genome assembly GCA_022561485.1 of Fidelibacterota bacterium. Taxonomy (GTDB): domain Bacteria; phylum Fidelibacterota; class Marinisomatia; order Marinisomatales; family TCS55; genus JADFRD01. The sequence continues at coordinate 18,131 of JADFRD010000024.1, forward strand.
GAGATGCATCTTTGGCACCCAAAGCTGCTGATGCCATGAAAGTGACTCCAAATGATCTTCTGGAAATGGGTATTTGTGATGAAGTGATCAAAGAACCCCTGGGTGGAGCGCATCGCAATCCCAAGGAAACAGCAGCCATTCTCAAAAGCATAATTATTAAATACCTGAAGGAACTTCTGACAATTGATCCGGATGCATTTCTTGAAAATCGTATCAAGCGTTACGATCAAATGGGTGTTTTTAACGAACCTTCGTGATTTCCTTCGATTACAAATTGACGGTCTACTATAAGGATGTAGATCAAATGGGAATCGTGTATTATACCCGCTATCTGGAATATTTTGAAGCTGCCAGAACAGAGATGCTCAAATCAATTGGCATCATTGTGACTGATATTGAAAAGGAAGGAATTTATCTGCCGGTGGTGTCTGCACATTGCGATTACAAAAAGGGTGCACATTTTGAAGATGAACTCATTGTTAACACATCGATTAATACAATGCCGAAAGCTAGACTTAAAATTGATTATTTGATCATAAGAGGTGATGATATATTAGTTGAAGGTTATACAATTCACGGATTTACAACCCATGATGGCAAACCAAAACGTCCGCCAAAATCATTTATAAATACGATTTCTCCGTTCTTTTAATGAGTCCCCCGGTTCTTTAGTCAGTTCTTCTCCTTTATAGAATTACTGACTCAAGTCCTGATATCCTTCGTGTCTATTCGCGATCTTGGCGGCTTAGGAAATAATCAAGTTAATCGATAGGTTCGCGTTGAGGGTGTTTCTTATTGATAAGATAAACTGCAGTCATTGCTAAAAGACCTCCAACAGCTGTTGAAATTTCCAATGGCTCTTTTAATATTAACATACTGAAGAGAATTGCTGTAACAGGGACTGTAAAGATAAAAGCGCTGGCTTTTTCTGAACCTAATTTTGTTGTTCCAATAAAATAAACCGTAGTTCCAAAAACCATTGCACCGATTGAAACTGAAATCAGATGTAACCAGAATATCCAATCCATATTAAAAACACTCATCCATTCATTTTGGATCACAAACGGGAAATAAAACATGGCAGAAATAAAATATACCCAAAAACTGAACGTTAACGTTTGGATTACCCTGTGAGAACGAGAAGAGGTTAAGGTGAGCCCTGTCCAGCAAAAAGAAGCGACCACAAAATATATATTTCCGCTGTTTGTGATTTGATCAAAGCTGAAATCCCAAACCTTTAGAACGATACTTCCTCCAATTAGACCCAGTAAAAGTCCATAAATATCTTTCCGTAAAAACACTTGTCGAAAAATGACCACTGAACCCGCAAGTGTAAGAATAGGATTCAAAGTGGGAACAATGACACCGCCAATTCCAGCAGAACCAATATGAGTTCCAATGAAGAATAAATAATTATATAAGGAAATAAAAATGGCTCCTCCGACAGCGAAAGTGAATCCTTTTTTGGAAATTGAAAGATTTTGTCCTTTAAAAAATAGGACAGGAACCATGGCAATACTCGATATTAGAAACCGCCAGAAAATAAGAACTGTCGCAGGTGCATATTGTCCCAGTACTTTTGCATTGGACCAAGAGAGCCCCCATGCAGCCATAGCGAGAATCATCAAAATATATAATAAAAAAGGAGGTTTGCTTTTATTCATATATTTAGTCTAATATTTCATTGGCTGTTTGCCCTGTAGGGAAGCGTTCCAGGCTGTCAATGCTTGAATCGACTTAGTCGATTCACTCCTATAATTTTATTAAATTATTGAATAATTTCCGTTTCCCAGCCATCATATTCTCCTCCTAGTTCTTCAGCGATATTTTCCAGCCAATGCCTCAAATCAGAGAATTCTGCATATTCAGGTATCATGGTTTTGTAGGCCAAACAAAGCCATTGTTTTTTCGAGGGAGCAGACGGGGAAATATCCACATCAAACCCGTCTTTTTCTAAAACAATCTTGGCAAGCTCGGCTTCCTTTTTATGTGGAAAATAGAACCAGAATGAAACCGGCCGAGGTTGATTGGGATGGCGTTCATATTGGCTCCAAAGTTCAAGTGTTTTTTTATCCGGATCGTTGAAGATTTTCATGGGTGGTTGCTATGGATCATTACATCCTGAACACAGGGAATTGATGATCAGGTATTGGAGCGTTCAAACAAGCCCTTAACGCCGTTGCAAGCACTTTACGCGTATCCAGGGGGTTGATGACACCATCGTCCCATAGGCGGGCGCTGGAATAGGTAGGGTGCCCTTCTTTCTCGTATTTTTCTAAAATGGGCTTACGGATTTTGTCCCATTCTTCAGGGGATATTGATTTACCCTCTGCATTCAACTGTTCTTTTTTAACCGTGGCCAAAACGTCAGCGGCTTGATTGCCTCCCATGACTGAAATGCGGGCATTCGGCCACATCCATAAAAATCGGGGCTGGTAAGCTCTTCCCGCCATTGCATAATTTCCTGCGCCAAAACTTCCGCCGATGATAACTGTCAATTTTGGTACGTTGGCTGTTGCCACTGCCTGAACCATTTTTGCACCGTTTTTTGCAATTCCGCCTTGTTCAGCTTTTTTCCCTACCATAAACCCAGTGATATTTTGCAGAAAAAGAATGGGTAATTTTCGTTGGCAGCACAATTCTACAAAATGAGCCCCCTTCAATGCTGACTCGCTGAATAAAATTCCATTGTTGGCGACGATACCCAGTGATATACCATTTATTTTTGCAAACCCCGTTACGAGTGTTTTGGCGTAGTTGGTCTTAAATTCCTGAAATTCTGAACCATCGACAAGCCGGGCAATAATTTCTTTTACATTAAACGTTGTCCGATGATCTTTGGTTAGAATACCCAATATATCATTTACGTCATATCTGGGTTCTTCATAATCGGGTATTCTGAAGGTATTTTTCTCACTAAAATGGGCGATAATGTTCCGACAAATGTGTAATGCTTCTTCATCATTTTTCGCAAAATGATCGGCCACTCCACTGATGCGGGTATGCATTTTTGCTCCACCCAATTCTTCTGCTGTTGCTTCTTCACCAATGGCTGCTTTAACCAGGGGAGGTCCTCCTAGGAAAATGGTTCCAGTTTTATCGACAATGATGCTTTCATCGCTCATGGCGGGTACATAAGCTCCACCGGCAGTACACGAACCCATTACAGCAGCAATTTGTGGAATTCCTTTAGCGCTCATTTGGGCTTGGTTATAAAATATGCGTCCAAAATGATTATGGTCCGGAAAAACCTCATCCTGTTTTGACAGGAAGGCGCCGCCGCTATCCACCAAATAAATACATGGAAGGTGATTTTCCAAGGCGATTTCCTGTGCGCGAATATGTTTTTTAACTGTTAACGGATAATACGTACCTCCCTTAACAGTTGCATCATTGGCCACGACAACACATTGGCGATTTTCTACTTCAATAATCCCCGTAATTATTCCTGCAGCTGGAACATAATCCTCGTACACGTTATAGGCGGCGAGTGGAGAAAATTCAAGGAAATGAGAGTCGGTATCTTTTAGGAGGTTAATTCGTTCTCGAGCGGTTTGTTTTCCTCTGTTATGGTGTTTTTCAACCCGTTTCGTTGGTCCCATTTTTTCTATGGTTGAAAGAATATCATTTAGTTCTTCAACTAATGCTGAATGAAATAAATACCGTTTTTTGAATTTTTCGGATTCCGTATCAATATGTGTTTGAATAATGCTCATTTGACTAATCGATATATTGTTGAATATGGGATGCTGCTTTTATCAAGTTGTTCTTATTTATACCTGTTTGAATGTTGAATTTATTACACAAATCCAGAATATTTTCTGTACGGATATTTCCGGCTGATCCGGGAGCATAGGGACATCCGCCAACTCCGCCTGCACTTGAATCAAAAGTGGATATACCATATTCCAGCCCTACTTCGACGTTTTTCAATGCCAAATTGTAGGTATCATGGAAATGTAAAGCAAATTGATTTACCGGCCATCGTTTTAAAATGGCATCTAACAATGATTTAACATTACCTGGATGCGTTTTTCCCAATGTATCTCCCAGTGATATTTCCCGAACGCCCAATTCAAACAGCGAATCGATAATCGGAAGTACTTTTTCGGCATGGGTTTTTCCTTCATAGGGACATTCCCAAACAGTAGATATATATCCCCTGACGTGTATGAAATGTTCCGCCCATTTTGGCTGCATTATTTTCATTCGTTCTAAACTATCTGGAATTGAACAATTTGTATTCTTTTGTGAAAAAGTCTCACTGGCAGCAATAAAAACAGCAACAGAGTCATATCCCGATTCCAATGCATTTGTCAATCCTGCAATGTTAGGTACGAGGGCGGTATATCGTATATTTTTATGTTTTATTATCCCAGCTGAAACATCCATTGCATCACTCAATTGGGGGATCCATTTCGGTGATACGAAACTAGTGACTTCAATTTCCGGCAACATAGCCTCTGAAAGTAAATTTATATATTTTATTTTTGCATCGGTAGGAATTCTACTGGAAATACTTTGTAATCCGTCTCTAGGGCCAACTTCCACAATACGAACAGTAGTGGGAAACGGGTTCACTTATTATCAGCCCATGTTGGAGGACGTTTTTCTAAAAATGCAGATAATCCTTCCTGACCTTCTTCTGACGCACGCAGGTCTGCTAGTAATTCTGCAGAATTGATATTGTCCATATTTCGGCAATATTCCTTGAAATGGGAAATGGCTTGGGGACTGGCTTTTAAGAGTTGATTCACAACTGAATTAGTAGTTTCGTCCAGTTCGTTATCATGTACAGAATAATGAACTAATCCAATCTGTTCGGCAAATTTTCCATCAAACCGTTCACCAGAAATTCCCAACGCCCGAAAGTAAGAATGGCCGATTTTCCTAACTGAGTATGGGCCAATAACTGCAGGAATGATACCTATGAGAACTTCACTTAACGAAAACGTTGTATCTTTGTCAGCGACGACTATATCGCAAACGGTGCACAGACCAAAACCACCCCCAAATGCATGTCCGTGGATTTTCCCCACTACTGCCTTTGAACATGAATCTACTGCAAGATACATTGCTTCCAACTTATTTCCGGAATCCACGTTTTCATCCCAGCTCTTCCGGCCGTATTCTTTCATCAATTTTAAATCAACACCGGCACAAAAGGAGGTTCCGTTACCGGATAATACAATAATGCGAACGTCCGGATTATTATGTAAAGATGTGAATGCATCGGTGATTTCCTGAATCATAATTGCATTCATTGCATTTCGCACTTCCGGGCGGTTTAACGCCAGATTGGCGATGCTATTTTTATAATCAACTTTTATCGTTTGATATGACATTCTTTTTTAAAAATTCAAATGATTGCTCTTATTGAATATCGCAAAATATATCTTTTATATTCAAACAAAAAAGGACAATAAATGCGTCCTTATTACCGATCGAAATATTAGAGGGCTTTGCAAATCCCTCTATTAGTAAAAATACTTCCGGTTATCTACAATGTCTGCATTTTCTCTTAGTTCAGATAGCCAATTATCGAACGCATTTTGTTGAGCTTCGTTCGTCAATTTTGTATATATATCTGCTGATTCGTTTTGAAAATCTGTTGAATCAAATGGTGTAACAGACAGAAGTTTAATGATAGCATATCCGCGAGCCGTTTCCACCGGTCCGATTATTTCACCCACTTCACTATCGAGCAATGTTCCAATGAGTTTATAACTGCGGCCGATAGAATTGAATCCGCGGGATAATGTTTTCTTATCCGTAGCCACGAGTTCCAACCTGCTGTCGTCAGAAACAATATCTATAATTGATAATCCATCATCCACATTTTTGCGTATTTCACTCGCTAAATTATTTGCAGCGGATTTTTGTTTCTCAGCTAGTACGATTCTTTGAATATTGTTTTTCACGAGATTATAAGGCTGATTTCCCTTGGGTGAAATGGTATCTAAAACTGCAATAACAAAAAATGTGTCATTTTCCAGTCGGTCTGATATGGAACCAATTTTATTTAAATCGTTGAAAGCAAATTTGACTACATCACGCATAAATCCAATTCCGGGAACAGATATGGCCATGGCAGTCAAATTCTGTGCTTTTCTTGCTTCAACTTTATGCGTATCCAGTGCAGCATCAAATCCGTAATCTTGCGCATCGTAGCTGAAGTGTGTTGCCTGTCTACGCAATTCTTCCCTTGTCTGTGAACCCATAGTAATATTTAACAAAATATGAGCTGCATTAACTTCTTCCTTGTAATCATTAAAGCGTTTTTCATTGATTTTGATTATATGATATCCGAAGCGAGTCAATACCGGACCCACCACATCGCCAACTTTAGCAGAAAAGGCTGCCTCTTCAAATGAAGGAAGCATTTGACCTTTGCCAAACCAACCCAGTGAACCGCCACGTCCTGAATCCGGAGTAACTTGATTGCTGGGGTCATCGGTGAATAAATCAGCTAAAGATGCAAAGTCAGAGTTGTTTTTCACTTTTTCAATCAACTCCTGAGCTTCCTCAAAAACACGGATGCTATCTCGAGCAGCCGATTCTTTTGCCCATTTTACATAGCGAATATTTCGTGTTTCATCTTTTGTGAAATCATCAATATGATCAATATAATATTGATACAATTCATCATCAGTCGGATTGGATACCTCATCCTGCAATTTGCGTGCTACAACGTGAATGCCTTCAACCGTATAATTAACATTATCTTTAATATATTTTTCTTTTACCTCATCATGGGTGACCACCACACTGGAAGCAATGTATTGCTGCAATTTATAATTCGGTATGTAGGTGTTTTTCATAAAATGTTCAATTTCCACCCATTCGTTTCCAACAGGATTATTTACAGCTTGTGCATATTTACCTTGGTCAAATACTCCATCGGTATGAAATGAAGGATCCTGAATCAAAAAGGGTGGAGGATTATTCTTTAAATGATATATAACTTCCTCATCGGATACCACCAGGTCGAGTTTATCAATCTGTTTATACAAAAGGATATCACGAATATAATTATCCCAAACTTCATTGCGGATCGTGTACAAAAGACGTTCATCTGTTTCCCGGCCGTTGTTTCTGTATTGTTCGGCTCTAAGATTGACTGCGCGAATAAAATCATCCGGAGGAATGATTTCCCCGTCAACAATACCGATAGCTTCAGAAGGATTCACCCGCCCAAATATTGTATCTAAAATATTCGCACCGCCAACCATTCCGCCGATGGTCATACTTAATATGAACATTACCAGCAACCCCCAAAGAACGAAGTGCATTCGTTCTCTCATTGATGTCATTAAACCCATAATTAACCTATGATAATTCTAATAGTGGTAAAAAACGCCTGAAACACTTCAGGCGAGGCGGGCGAATTTAAATTTCTTCCAACATGAAACAAAGCACTACCGACAGGATATTATTCTCTTTAAACTTACTGCTTCGTGTTTCACGAATAATCTAATTCAACATCGCATTTTGAACAGCAAACATCCAACGGTAGAATTACACCCGCTTTTATCAGGGGAGAGTCCATTATCTTCACTTTACCTGGAAGTGATTCAATGTGTCGAATGCCCCAGGATTGTTGAATTTAGATCTAAAATTGCCAGAGAAAAGAGAAAGCAATTTATGGATTGGACGTATTGGGGGCGAGGCGTTTCGGGGTACGGAGATCCGAATGCTCAATTGCTCCTGGTAGGACTGGCGCCCGCAGCCCATGGAGGTAACCGCACGGCCAGGGTTTTTACAGGAGATAAATCGGCTGATTTTCTGGTCATGTGCCTTCACGAAGCCGGTTTGGCTAATCAACCAAATTCGGATTCCCTTGATGATGGATTAACATTGAATAATACATTTATGACTCCGGTATTGAAATGCGTCCCGCCACAAGATAAACCGACAGCTGAAGAATTACGGAATTGTTCAAAGTACTTCAATCGTGAATTAGATTTGCTGAAAAATGTGAAAGTGATTCTGGCCTTAGGCAAAATTGGATTTGACGGCTGTTTAAAATATTTCCGCCAGTTTTATGATTTTAAAATGAAGGACTATTTATTTGGCCATAATGTTTCTTATAAGATGCCGAATGGAATTATCTTGAAAGGATCGTATCATCCAAGTCCAAGAAATGTAAATACAGGAAGATTAAGTAAAGAAATGATGTTAGAACTGTTGAAAGGATTACCTGTTTATGGATAGGGATTTTCAAATAATCGTCTGGGGCGCCACTGGGTTTACAGGCCAACTGGTCGTTGAATATCTACACATTAATTATGGAAATCAAATACGATGGGCCATTGCCGGGCGCAACCTAGACAAACTTCGAAAATTGAAAGATAATCTTCAATTAAATGATTCTGTCGAGTGTCTGGTGGGTGATAGCTTTGATGTGGAATCATTAAAAGCGATCACATCAAAATCTGATGTTATAATTTCAACAGTCGGTCCATATATGATTTATGGCAAAGCATTAGTCGATGCATGTGTGGAAACCGGGACAGATTATTGCGATTTAACCGGTGAAGTACCATTTGTCAAAAACACGATTGAATCCATTCATGAAAAAGCAAATGAAAATGGAGTAAAGATTGTTCATTCTTGTGGTTATGATTCTATTCCGTCCGACATTGGATGTTGGCTTTTGGAGGAGAAATCGTTTGAATTGTATAACGAACCCATGCAAAATGTGAAATTATTTGTTCTTGGGACAAAAGGGAAAATCAGCGGCGGGACTATTGCCAGCATGGTCAATCTGTTAAAAAATGCTAATGATGAAAAAAGTGCTCGCATTCAATCGGATCCGTATGCTTTATGTCAACACGTAACTGACGAAATGCCCCATCAGCGTATGCAAAGTTTTGTCTGGTATGACCCAAGGGTGGATAGCTTTACAGCGCCGTTTATCATGGCCGGATACAATTCTAGAATCGTGTTTCGATCGAATGATTTGCTCAATTACAAATATGGGCGAAATTTTATGTATGACGAAGGAATCGTCATCGGCAGGGGAATGAAGGGAAAATTACTGGGATCGTTATTCATGCTTGGTCTCGGCATTTTTATGAAATTGATGACGATGTCATTTACGAGATATATTTTATTGAAAACAGTATTGCCAAAACCGGGAGAAGGTCCCACCAAAGAAGAACGTGAAAATGGATATTTCAAAATGCGGTTAGTCGGTGATGATGAAGAAAAAGAACGCAGGATTACTGTAACAATTAGCAACTCGAATGATCCGGGTTACGGGAGCACTGCGAAGATGTTAGCTGAATCGGCATTGTGTCTGGTATTAAATAAAGAGGCCATTCCATCCAGATACGGTGTATTAACGCCTGCCGTGGCATTCGGGCATGAAATCGTTAATCGCTTGAAAATTGCTGGTATGAACATTTCTGTAAATGGTTAAATTCTCACCGCAAATTTTAGAAAAATATGGGGCCATAGCTCCCGCCTGCATCTGAAAAAACTGATTACGGCGGACAGCCTGCCCACCGTAGGAACGTAGGTGGGGCAGTCGGAGAGCGTCCCGACCACCAATCGGCGGATCGGGAAGGTCGTCAAGTTTATTGACAGAAAATTTAAAGGGGCCATAGCTCAGTTGGGAGAGTACCTGAATGGCATTCAGGGGGTCGTCGGTTCGAGTCCGTCTGGCTCCACTATTCTTCATTTCAACCAATATACATTATGTATTATGTTTTATAAGTTGCCACAGCAACATTTTTCAAAAATAAAGGATTATAAAATGCACCGCCTGTTAACATTATTTCTCATTTCGATATTTTCATTTAACTGCTCACATTTTCTACCTTCAAAACGTTCAGAT
>JADFRD010000103.1 GCA_022561485.1 Fidelibacterota bacterium
ATCAATCTATTATTCTGGAGACGATTAAAGATAAAAAGGGGAAGTATGGACGTTATATTGGTGAAATCTGGGTTCAGGATAAAAAAAGCAAGTACACCAATATCAATGATGAATTAGTGAAAGCGGGAATGGCGGAATATAAGTCGTATTGATTGTCTGTTGTTACCGTGGGTGGGAATTTTTGTCGGTAGCAAACGGCTGGTTTCCCGGTTTACGGGAAGAAGGCAGTGATCACAAAAAAAGTGATTACATCTTCTCTCCTGTGTTTTTTATTAGATCATTTATAAATTAGAGTGTTATCTTAATAATCAACTTCCCAAACATTAAGGATTTACATGAAGCAAATTTTATTTTTTCTGACTCTAATTTCTGTATTGTTTTGTGAACCAACATCATTGACGTTGTCGGGTTCATACACCGGCAAGACAGGAAACGTCGATTACCATTATTTCAAAGGAACTGTCTCGATATCAAAAATTGGTCTTATTCAAATGGGTGGTCTTTCACTGCCGGATACGGAATTTCTTTTTTCGACTCACAGAGCAAAATCAACGAATAATAATGTTCCTTATGAGAATGATGGAAGTATGATATTAAAAATCGATCTCTTTGCAAATCAAGCATTTTCTCCCTTTGTATTCGTTAATTGGGAATTTGATTCTTTAAGTGCATTAGATCACCGAGCCAATGTTGGTCTCGGAGGGAAATATCGCTTTAACCCATATTTTTCTATAAGCTATGCCGCATTATTTGAACAGGAAAAATATATAGGCGAAGATCCCGGCACATTATATCGACATTCTTTACGACCGAAGTATAAACGGTCATTTGGTTCTCCGGGTATGTTCATTGATTGGCAGTTTTTTTACAAACCTCGTTTTGATAATATAGAAAAATATTTATTGAAAAGCATTTTAGTATTTTCGTTTAAAACATTTCACGATGCCCTCACTTTAGATATAAACTATCTATATGAATTCGACTCCAAGTATTCTAAAGATAAAATAGCAAAAAGCTATGACACTAATAATGAATATGTCAAAGATGACGATCAAAATTATTTAAGCGTTGAAGAATATGAGGATTTATACGGTACTATATCCTTTGATTATACTACGGATGATGATGGATATGTCATGATGATTTTATTAAGCAATTTTAAGTATTTTAATCCGGCAGACCATACCGTATCCGTTGGCCTTACGTTTTCATTCTAATTGAATCATTTGCAAAACATTAGTATGAAGGAAAAATAATGGCATATATTGATACCATACACCCGGAAGATGCTGATGGAATCTTAAAAAAAGAATATGATAAAGGAATTAAGCGATCCGGTAAAGTGTTTAATATCCTGAAAGTAATGAGCAAAAGCCCAGCCGCACTTAGGGAAGCCATGCGTATGTATCTAACCATAATGTATGGAAAATCAGATTTATCCCGGGCACAACGGGAAATGCTGGCTACGGTCGTTTCCCAGATAAACCAATGCCATTACTGAACAGAATCTCATGGGGATGACTTCCGGGATGAAGTCCAAAATGAAAAAACAGCTGAACATCTAAAACATAACTGGCGATCTGCAGAGTTAAACAATGAAGATAAAGCATTATGTAATTGGGCAGAAAAATTGACTCTCACTCCAGGTAAAATGTCAGAAGAAGATGTTCGAGAATTAGAAGCAATCGGATTTACCCAGGAGGCCATAAGCGATGCTGCACAGGTGATCGGTTATTTTAATTATATAAACCGGATTGCAGATGGATTGGGTGTAGACCTGGAACCGGATATGAAAAAATGATTCGAGTTCTTCCATTTGATTGCTGTTATATTTTGAATAATTTTAATGAAAGGTATGTTCTTTGCAGAGTTAATTAGAATCAAACTTGCTAATCCAACAAAGGAGCCAAAATGAATAAAATAGCCACCCTATTATTACTAAGCCTTGTTTTTGGGCAAGCCATGCGCACACATGATCATCCGGGGCTGGGTAATTACGATACTCCGTTTTTCTCAAACGGCACGTATGATGAAAATATTCAGTCCCCTTCTGAATTTTTAGGGTTTGAATTAGGTTCAAGACCGGTTAAACACTGGGAATCAAAAACATATTTTGAATATTTAGATGCGACGGTTGAAAACGCCACACTTTACAGTTATGGCCAAACCTATGAAGGCCGTGAACTCATTTATCTCACCATCACGGGTAAAGAAAATTTCACCCACATTGACCGGCACAGAAATAATCTTAAAAAACTGGCGGATCCCCGAAAATTAGCTAAAAGAGAAAATGTTGATATAATAATTAAATCCACTCCTGCTGTGGCTTGGATGGCCTATGGAATTCACGGTGATGAAGTTTCCAGCACGGATGCAGCATTATACCTTGCCTATCAATTGGCAGCAGGGACCGATCAAAAAACACAAGAAATACTGAAGAATGTCATTGTGTGTATCGATCCATTAGAAAACCCCGATGGCCGGGACAGAATATTAGCGCAGCATCAGCAATGGGGCGGTGTTATCCCCAACCCGGACATTCAGAGTTTAAACCATCGAGGCATGTGGCCCTGGGGTCGAACCAATCATTATTTATTTGACTTAAACCGCGATTGGTTTGCGACGGTGCATCCGGAAACCAGAGGCAAAGTCCAGGCTATTTTAGATTGGAATCCGCAATTTCTGGTGGATGCCCATGAAATGGGCGCCTACGATACCTATTTATTTAATCCTCCGAGAGAACCATTTAATCCATATAATCATCCATCCATTTATAAATGGTGGGACCGGTTTGCTGAAGGTCAGGCGGAAGCATTTAATCAATACGGATGGAGTTATTATACACGGGATTGGAACGAAGAAATTTATCCCGGTTATGGCAGTTCCTGGGGAATTTTTGCCGGTGTTGTTGGCATCTTATATGAACAATCCCGAACATCCGGACAGTTTGTTAAACGTCCTGATGGATCCGAAACAACTTTCCGTGAAGCTGTTCATCATCAATTTGTTAGTTCCATGGCAAACCTTTCCACCGTTGCGGCTTATCGTGAAGAATTATTAGAGGATTATTATCAAATTAGGAAAAACGCTGTGAACAGTAATCCAAATGAAGCATTTATTTTTCCATTGTCGAATAACCTGGATCGTTTGGATGCGTTTGCTGAAACATTGAAAAGACAAACGATTGAAGTCTATATTACCGAAAAGGATATTCGATTATCTTCAGCTAAATCCACCACAAATAAAAAGATAAAGAATACCCAAATAAAAGGCGGCGCCCTGATTGTTCCTGTGAATCAGCCTTTAAAAGCATTAATTCAAAATATTCTACATTTTGATATAAGGCTCGATACAAAATCCATGGAAAAAGAACGGCGGGAAATATTGAAAAATGGCAAATCTACTCTTTATGACGTCACCGCTTGGTCTCTGCCCCTGGCCTTTGGATTGGAAGGATACTATACGACTCATTTGCCAAACATTAGTTTGAACCCTTACACCCATTTATCGGATGATGGAGAGTTAGTGAACCATGATGCAGAATATGGATTTATTATCGATGGCGCTGAAGACGGTATTTACATTGCTTTGTCTCGATTGATGGAAAACGAAATCAGGTTGTGGGCCGTCATGGAACCGGTGCAGATTGAAGGACATTCATATGCCGCCGGCAGTTTACTGATCCGCAAACAATCTAACCCCAAACTGAACCTTGAAACACTTTCTGCGATTGCTTCCGAAAGCGGAATAAACATTGTTGGCATTGGTACCGCATTGGCAGAATCGGGCCCGGACCTTGGCGGCAATGATGTGAACCTGCTGCAGCCAGCGCGGATTGCTTTGATTGGAGGTCCGCCCATCAGTCAATACAGTTTTGGAGCTGTTTGGCATTTATTGGATTCCCGGTTACAAACCAGAACAACGCTCTTGAATTTCATGGATGTTCGCCGAACAGACCTGCGGAAATACAATGTGATAGTGCTTCCCTCTTCCTGGGGAGGCGCTTATAAAGATGTGCTTGGGGAGAGTGGATTGAAGAAGCTCAAAATTTGGGTTAAAGATGGTGGAACATTGATTGCTCTTGGCGCCGCTGCCGGTTTCATGGCTGATTCTTCTTCGGGATTGAGCAGTGTTAGAAAGCGTAGGGATATTTTAAAGGAATTAGACAGTTATCAATACAACCTGTCTCAATATCAGGCTGCAGGCAGTATCGCCGTGGACAGCCTGGAACTTTGGGAAGGGAAACAGTCTAAAGATGAAAAGGAAAATGAAAATGACAAGGAAAAATCAGATATAACAAAGTTAAAAGATCAGGATGAACTTGGAAGAAAATTGAGACCCCAAGGAGCCATCTTAAGGGTGAATCTGGATCCGGAACATTGGCTGAATTTCGGTTGCGGCGATATGACTCCTGTATTGTTTAATACATCGACTGTACTCATGACAAAAAATCCCGCCTGGTCACCAGCTCGGTTTGCGCCTGCCGAAGATTTGAGATTAGGTGGCTTACTCTGGCCTGAAGCAAAAAAACGCATTGCCAATGGCGCCTGGGCTACAAGAGAAAAAATGGGGAATGGACAGGTCATTTTGTTTGCCACACAGCCAAATTTTAGAGGATATTTCCGAGGCAGTGAACGGCTATTGCTGAACGCTATGTTTTATGGGCCGGGATTAGGTACGCGAAATTTCGTTGAGTGGTAAATTTTTTAATAACCAATCTTTTAAAACATTAAGATTTTCCACAACAACTGCATTTGTTGCTTCCAGCCGTGCCCGGCTTGTATGGCCACAGGCAATTAAAATACACTCCACACCCATTTCTCCGGCAACATCCAAATCATGGAGTGTATCACCAATCATCAACACTTCGTGGGGATCATAATGCATTTCGTTGATCCACGCTTTGCCGATATCTGTTTTCCCGCTGGCATAGTGGTTATTTATTCCCAATACGTTAATAAAATATTTTTCTAAACCATGATAAGCGACCCAATCCTGAACCCAATCATGCTTTCCGGCAGATAGAATGGATTGAGTCAGTCCCTTTGATTGAACGAATTCAAGAAGGTCAACAACACCTTCCTGAAGATCGGGTTCGTGAAATTTTGAATTATAGTTTGTTATAAATTCTGTCCCGGAAACAGCGAATGGTTCTTTATCAAAATCAAAGCCCAGTTTTTTATAATAATCTTCAACCGGAAAACAAAAAATGTCTAAATATCGATCTTCTGTTATGGTAGGCAGTTTTCGTTTTTGTAACGTTTTGTTTATGGACTCAACGCACAACCATCGGTCATTAAGCAATGTGCCGTTCCAGTCCCAAATGATATGTTTAATTTTCATATGCAGAAGTAAATACCAGGTAGAGGGTTTTGCAAAACCCTAATGTAGGTTATTCTAAAAAACGATAACTTTAACCATTGATGAATCTAATTGAATTAAAGGAAAAACTAACCCAAAGATTAAAACTTAATCTCCCGGGGCAGGAAACACAACGGCGGATGCTGATCAAATCTAATAAACTTTATAAATTTGATAATAAGGAAGAAGATGCAATTCCAGCAGCCGTATTAATCTTGCTTTTTAAACATAATGGTGACATCTGTTTTGTCCTGACGGAAAGAACCCATACAGTGGAACATCATCGAGGACAAATATCATTGCCGGGAGGTGTTCAGGAAAATGGTGAAGATTTATCGTTTACAGCAAAACGCGAAACACATGAGGAAATTGGGTTTAATCCGGATGAAATAGATATCATTGGTGAATTATCTTCATTATTTGTAATTGTGACCGGTTTTAATATTCAACCCTATATTGGAATATATAATTCAGTATTCAAACCAAAACCTGCGCCAAATGAAGTGGCGTCCGTTTTTTCAGTACCTATCCAAGATCTGATCAATGATGAAAATATGAAAAGTGAACACCGAAACATCCTCGGATATGACGTGGATGTTCCCTATTTTCATTTTAATGATCACAAAGTATGGGGCGCGACAGCAATGATTCTATCGGAATTTAAAACAGTATTAATAGAGGCATTGGATGCATAGAATTGGTATTGATCTTGGCGGCACAAAAATAGAAGGTATTCTCATCGATGGTGATGGGAATACAATCGAAAGAAAACGCGTGCCGACCCAACGGGAAGACGGTTATGAAGCTATTATCAGCAGAATAGCTGATCTGGGTCATGAATTATTAATAAAATCCACTGGTGTAAAACAGATCGGTATCTGCACTCCCGGCGCCATAGACCCATCTGTCGGTGTGATGAAAAACAGCAACACTCTATGTCTTATTGGTAAACCATTGCAGCAGGATTTGGAAGACGCATTTGACCTTCCGGTATTCATGGAAAATGACGCAAACTGTTTTGCCTTGGCTGAAGCAACTCTCGGCGCCGCCAAAGGTTTTGATGTCGTCTTTGGTGTTATAATGGGAACGGGTGTCGGCGGCGGAATCGTCCTGAATGGCAAAATCCATCAGGGGCCGAATCATATTGCCGGTGAATGGGGTCACCATGTTTTATATCCGGATGGGCGTGACTGCTACTGCGGAAACAAGGGTTGCACCGAGTCATATATCAGCGGACCTGCCCTGGAAAAAGAATGGGAAGCATTGACGGGTCAAAAGCAAATGTTAACTGATATTATTGAACAGGGGCTTTACAAATATCATTCTGAATGGAAAGAAAATTTCCTTTTGAATTTTGGCAGAGCGTTAAGCAATGTGATTGATATACTGGATCCGAATGTTATTGTATTAGGCGGAGGCCTTTCGAATATCGACTTCTTATATACCGAAGGCAAAGACGCTGTTTACAGGGAGGCTTTCAGCGATCATGTTTTAACACCCATTTTAAAAAATAAATTGGGCGATTCAGCCGGTGTTTACGGAGCGGCTTTTTTAGGAGAATAAATGAGTTTCGGAAAATGGCTCAATTCATTGACGTGGATAGATCATTTAGTGATTTTATTACTATTCGCCCTTGCAAGTTACCTGGCTCATTTATCTATGAAGGGTCTTCGTACTTTTGTAGAAAAGACCCGGAGCAGTCCCTATGCGAATGAATTCAGAACCAGTCCTTTTATGTTCTTTGCCTTTGCAATTCCGTATACTATTTTTCTGTATCAACTTGTCGGGGGTGTTATTACAAATTGGCTGAAAGACATTATATGAGGCCTTTGCAAAACCTATTGCACAAATTAGAAAGTTTAAAATTTATTTGGTTTCCAGGCGGTTACGTAATTTACCATGATTCCGGGAAATCATTATCTTATGTTGGTTTTTAT
>JADFRD010000104.1 GCA_022561485.1 Fidelibacterota bacterium
CCGTGAAATAGATGGTACCATCGCTCGCAATATCCACATCATCCGTAAATCCGAAAGGAACACCATCAGCTTCAGTCGTTAATGTTGTTACTCGACCTTCAGGAGAAACCGATAACAGTCCCTTTTTCGTATCACAAACAATGAGATTGCCAATTGCATCAAATTCCAAGCCCAAAGGACGTCCGCCTGTGTTGACAAATTCCTGTCCATTCTGCCCATTGGCATCATAGCGCATTATTCGTCCATCTTCAAATGGTGCATAAATCCTGCCTTGTGTATCTACATCAATATCTTCCGGACCAATGCCATCTCCAATTCCAAATACTTCAGCATCCTGCAAATAGGTATTGGGAGCAAAGTCACCCTCTAATAGCGGCGCCGGTTGAGGTTCCCATACAACAGGGTCTATTTCTACCGGCCAAAATCCCAAATATAAAATGATTAAGAGAAGAATGATTCCAATCGACTTTATGATTTTCACTTTTTCCTCATTTTTGGTTAATTACTAATTCCTAATACAAAACCGCAAAGTACCCAAAGTTTCTCGCAAAGACAGCTTAGAAAAAGTTGAGATTAAAGGGAAAATAAAGAAGTAAAAAAGTCATTACAGCTTTGTGAACTGTGCGTATACCTTCCCGACTATTGCAGTCAAGTTTAATAGTTTTATTTTTTTATCCTTTTTTTGCTTAATTCCGGAACACCAAATTTGCGTACAACCGTATCACCGAATACGGGTGAAATTTGCCCAATAGCGAGGAGTGGTTTTATAGGACCTTTGTTCACTATAATTTCTGCCTTGTTTTGTGTGATTGCTTTCACCACCGCATCCGCCACATCCTGTGGTTTGGAACTACCCAATAATGCAGGCGGATCTACATGACCATCATAAAACATGCCGGCGTCTGATATATATCCGGGACAAATGACAGAAATATTCACCTTAGTATCCTTGAGTTCCTGGCGCATTCCATCCGTCCACATAATCAATCCACCTTTGCTTGCTGAGTATGGCGTATTGTAGGCCACTCCCTTTTTCCCCGCTAAAGATGCGACGGAAACAATATGCCCGCCTCTTTCCAACATGGTTGGCAGAATTAATCGTGTCAATTCCATGGGAGCATGAAGATTAATATTCAAAACATCCGATACATCATCGGCAGTATAATTCTGATACTCATTATAAAGCTCAATGCCTGCATTATTCACCAGAATATCGATTTCTCCATTGATAGCTTTCGCTTTCTCAACCAATTCTGATAAACCGTTAATATTCTTAATATCAAAGGGCAATGAATGAAACACACCACCCACTTTTTCAACTTCACTTTTAGTCTGATTGAGGCCATCCTCTGAACGAGCCACGCCAATAACAATAGCTCCTTTTTGGGCCAATGTTTTAGCGATGAAAAAGCCAATTCCTCTTGAGGCTCCTGTTAATAAAACTGTTTTATTTTGTATGTCCATCATCTCGGCAACCTTTCATCCATATCAGCTACAACATAGGCCATGACAGCCAGTGTTGCCACACAGCGATTAAATTCATTTTTATCCAATTTATCCATTGCATCGGCATGGGTATGATGATACCAGAAGTATTTGGAACCATCCACTTTTAACCCCATTCCCGGCACGCCTTCTTTCATGATTGGGCCAATATCGGCTCCGCCGCCACTATCACCTATAAAATTCGACCCAATGGGTTTCAGCAAATTGGCGATATCTTTCACCATCAATCGTGCTTCGTCGGATCCGGAGAATCCAAACCCCTCCGGACTGAAAACACCTCCATCCGATTCTATGGCAAGGATATGGTTTTCCAACTCGTTTTGATGACTATCCCTGTAGGCATTTCCACCCCGAAGTCCATTTTCCTCATTGGTCCACATGACCACACGGATAGTCCGTTTGGGCTGCAGGCCCAATTCTTTGATTAGCCGTACTGCTTCCCAGGCAGCGACACAACCTCCCGCATCATCCATAGCGCCTTGGCCAACATCCCATGAATCAATATGTCCGCCTAACACAATCACTTCATCCGGATATTCTGAACCGGGTAATTCCCCCACTATATTGCGACTCCAGCTATCCGGAAGAAAACGCGCATCCATCTTTAATTTTACAGTAATCTTTCCACCTCTATCTTGAATGCGTTGAAACATAGCAGCGTCTTCCAATGTGATTGCAGCATAAGGGATTTTCTTTACAGTATCCACATAAGCCGTACCACCTGTATGGGGTGTATTCATGGAAAAAGGTCCCACCGAACGAATCAAACTGGCAATAGCGCCGGCTTTTGCAGCAGCTGAAGCACCCCCATATCGATATCCAACTGTTTCTCCGTAGTTTGTAAATGGTACATTGAATAAAACGATTTTTCCATCAGCTTTTTCTGCATTTTTCTCTAAATCGTCATAACTATTTACCACAAACACATCACCGCGAATTCCCTTTTTCGGAGTTCCAATACTTCCACCCAAACCCAAAATATGCATGTTCTTTTTAAAGGGCTTTATTAATTCGAGAGATTCCTTTCCGCGGACCCATCGGGGTACTTTTACCCTTTCACCGTGCACATTTGCCAGTCCGTCATTTTCCATCTGTTCCAATATCCAGTCTATGGCGTTTTCCAGGTTAGGTGATCCGGTGAACCTTGGACCAAACGTATCACAAAGTTCAGCCAGTCTTTCAAAGCCTTTATCATTATTTAACGCCGCTTCTATTATTCTTTCAGCATTGGCTTTATATTGGTCGGAAATTTCACCGGAAATGATTAATGCCGGTAATACGATGAATGTAATGAGTAATCTTTTCATGGATATCACTTATGTTTGAGGGTTAAAAACAACAGTAAATATAACACGAAAGAAAAAAGCCCCCGATAGTAACTTATCTTTGCGGAATTGTTACTTGTCTGCCGGCTGGCGGAAACTTCCGTAAAGATTACATATTCACATTTTTAGTCAAAAAGATATTTCCCGACTTTTTCTTCGATTAATCTGTCAATTTGATATGATTCCATAAATTTCTCATATTCAGTCATAGAACCAAATCGTTGACGAATTAAATCTTTGTCAACCATTGTGCCATTTCTTTTCCCAACGCAATCCAAATAATTTGAAAATGGCCAATCACTATGTTTTGAGACAAGACCGGCACCTACAGGATTATAGTGAATATACCACATGAGATAAATGAGATAATCATCATTATCTATTAGTATGTGTTTTGATCTTCCTTCAAATAATGTGCCGCTTCTTTTTTGCTGTTTATTGATAGCCTGTGTATATCCAACAAATAATTTATGAAGCCATGTTGAAATAGGCATATCAGTTAATTGTTGGATAAGAAAATGATAATGGTTTGGCATCAAACAATAAGCTATAATATTTACTCCATAATCCATAAATGTGGATTTCATTTTGCCAAGGAGATAATGGTAATTGCCTTCATTGAAAAATATTTGATCCTTGTTGCACCCTCTGTTATAAATATGATAGTAGTAATTTTTTATGAAAGTCATATTTGTTTAACTTTGCGGAAGTTTAGAACTTCCGCAAAGTTTAATAACACAAAGTATATAAAAGTAGTACATAAATAAAACAGCCTCCCATACCGAAAGGCTGACTCTTGAGCGAGAAACCCGCCTAAATTCGGCGGGCAGGCGAGATTTCCCGACGCGTCGGGACGACGTCCACGTTGGCCTAATCTATAATATTTTCCAATTTTTAATTAATTCTTCAACCAACTTCCTATTTTTCCAGCGTTTTACTTCTAACTCCCTTTTGATTGCTTCTCCTTTGGTAGAAAAAGGTTCTTTATAGACAAGTTTTCAGGGAATTCCATATTTAGTAGATTTTGACCAACCATCATTATGACGATCAAGTCGTAATTCAACATTTGAGGAATGACCATAGTAATAACTATCTTTTCTGTCAGAGTATAGAATATAGAAATAGTACATAAATAAAACAGTCTCGCACTTTAACGAAAGGCTGACTCTTGAGCGAGAGACGAGATTCGAACTCGCGACGTCCACGTTGGCAACGTGGTGCTCTACCAGCTGAGCTACTCTCGCAATACTTAATAACTTTCAAAAATCTATCGAGCGAGAGAGGAGGTTTCCCGACATGTCGGGACGACGTCCACATTGGTCCCGATAAATCGGGATGGTGCTCTACTCCCGAATTAACTTCGGGAAGCTACTCTCGCATAAAATTGGGGCGGAAAATTACGGTCTTATACATATCCATTCAATCGTATTTTGGTAGAAATTCAAACTTTCTTTCCTGTCGGTTTAAAACCACAAAACTCATAGCAAGAAAAATGATATCACGAAGGATTGTATTGAGGCCAAGTTTTTCACCCTCAGCGCTGACTTTAAAGCAACCGCAGGTAATGTCAATTCCCCGCAGCATGGCTTGAGATATCATAAGAATAAATACAATCATCATGATAATGCTCAAAAGCGTAGCGCCATCCACAAATATGCCAACCAGGAAACATAAGCCGATAATCAGTTCCGACCAAGGGAGAATAATGGCTACGGTATTTTCTAAGCCAAATGGTAATGCTTTATAATATCCAATCTGTTTAGCAAATTCTTCCGGATGAGCTATTTTATCCAAACTGGCATAAATGAACATGATGCCCAGTATGAGTCGACATCCCAAAACAATCATATTTTTCAGGTTTGAATTCATTCGATAGGATATCCTATCCCGGTCCACTCAATCCAACCGCCTTGGAAAACCATTAATTTATTAAACCCTTCATTAAATAAATCATAAGCCAATTCTTCACTGGAACCGCATTCATCGTCACTGCAATACACGACGACAGGATCGTTTCTTGACTGCAATGAATCCAACCTGAACATTAATTCCATAAAAAAGCCACTGTTCCATGCATTTTTGATGTGGCCATCCGCAAAATATTCATCGTCCCGCGCATCGATAAAAATGACGCCTTGATCAAACAGTTCTTTTGCCTGGGTTAATGTAATGGCAACCGGTTCGCCGGAAACATCATTTATATCTTCTGCTACCTCAATTTCCTTAGCAAAAAATGAAATTCCATCTGACCGTATTGAATTGGTAATGATGCCAACAACGAGGGATACCAATATCAACGCCGCCATCTGGTTTAATGGAACCCGGAACATAGAATCAATTAATAATGATTTTCTTTTTAAATGGACCTGATTTAGGCATAATGATTTTTTTTGAAACTTTAATAGGCGTTCTACGCAAAGATTTACATGTTGCTAATGTTTCGTCAACAAATGCGAGAAGTTCCAGATCTTCACCAACACTTTTAGAAAGAGAAAGACTTTCATATTTCGATGTATTGATCGCCTGTGCCATAATGGTCTCATATTTAACGATTTGCTGACGATAATCAGTAATTAACTTTAACACATTCGGTTTATCAGCATAAATCTTTTCCAGAGAACTATCGGGATTATTTTTCTGCATTTGTTTCAAGCGCCGATCAATAGATGACAATTTCTCTTTTGCAGTCGAGATGTCAACAATGGGTTCCACGTCATCTTTTATATCCAATTCCACTACAGTCAAATATTTTCCCTGGATTCCACTACCGTATACATATGGACCGTTTTCGACTTGTTTTGAAGAAGGTCTGGTTCTTTTTGTAGTTCGACTGATAAAAATATAATTCGCATCGGGGAAATCAGCAGCGATTGTTTTCGTGTGGCTATTTTGCACATTCGCCAGCAAAACAATGTAATCAACTTTAGTCTTTAATTCTTGAATTGCGGCATTACCGGCTTCTTTATACGGCCGTTTTTTCACATCAACAACATGACTGGGAATATGATTTGTAACGCCAGTAATACCAATCTTGAAACCGCTTTTTTCAATAATGGTATACGGTTCAAATAATAGTTGATTATTTAAATCGGTTAAATTTGCAGATATGAAAGGAAAATTTATTTCTTCCTGTAATGAATAAATAAAGTCCAGACCGGAGGCAAGGTCGAAGCCTCCGATGTTGAGGGCATCACATCCGATTTTTTCATACCCCTGCATGAGTGCCTTGGCCTGTAATTTATCGGCTTCGACATTTTGGGCAGCTAACACAGATGAAGCGAAAAATGCATCTCCGGCGTCGATAATGATTGGATCAATACCCTTTTCTTTACGGTAATTGTTGACCAATACTGACTTTCTGGACAGACCGCCCAGAGGATTCTTTTTTCAGCCGCAGGGGTCTAATTGACCCCGAACATTGGCAGTGACCATCATAGTCACAAATCCATTTTTGGCAGGCTCCCCGCACCCAAACGAATTGATAAAAAACAGTGTTAATAATGTGTATTTAATTATTTTCATATCTGAATTTATAGTATTTAATTCTGTAGCGAAATGCCTTATTAACCGCCACTGGGTTTGGCATTATACCCTTTTGTTTTTAAAATGTTCACAATTTTCTCACGATGATCACCCTGAACCAGAATTTCCCCATCCTTGACGGTGCCGCCTGAACTGCAGGATAATTTCAGCATTTTACCCAACGCTTTCATATCACTCTCTTTTCCAACAAATCCTCTAACGACCGTAACCAATCTTCCGCCGCCTAATCGCTGCCGCCAGACCCGTAATTGCTGATCTTTCGGACCCAACGTCATTGCATCTTCAGATTCATTTTCTTCTTGAAAATCTTTAGATGTAGAATAGACTACTTTTGAATTGCTAGGCATTATTTCATCAATATTATTTTGAATGTTTGAGAAAATTGTATACCATTTATTCTAAAAAAATATACTCCGCTCGTCAGATCATTTCCTTGCACCATTATTTTATGTTCACCAGGTGAATATTTATTGTTGGAAATATTTTTTACCAATTTTCCATTTAAATCAAATAAATCAACGCTGATGAAATCAGGTGTTATTAATTCAAATTGAATTTGGGTTGATGGATTGAATGGATTCGGATATGGGTTTGATATTTTTATTTGTGTTGGTGTAAAGTGTTCATCACCAATAATGATTAGATCTTCACCAGCTATATCCAACACTCTGAGTAAATGATCAGATGCATTGTAACTGTCCCATGCATCCAAACCATACTCAGACAAAGACACGGAATCCATCGTCATTGTATTAACGACAAAATGCTTGGCGGTGTCCAAAACGCTGTCGGTATATAAAATATAATCGAGTTTTCCCGGACTGAATGAACTGTTATCCCTACGCCATGTATAGCTCATGCGCTTATGGGTATGACGAGAAAACAAATCGGT
>JADFRD010000105.1 GCA_022561485.1 Fidelibacterota bacterium
TAGCAAATATGCACGGGAAAACAACATACCATTTTTAGGAATATGCCTTGGCTTACAATGTGCTGTGATTGATTTTGCCAGGAACGTGTGCGGTCTGGAAGGAGCCAACAGCACAGAATTTAACCGACGTACAAAATATCCCGTGATTGATCTCATGGAATCCCAACGGGCCATAAAGAGGAAGGGCGGTACCATGCGCTTGGGGGCTTATGACTGTGAACTAAAATCCGGTACAAAAGCTTACAAAGCATATCGCAAAAAACATATATCCGAACGGCATCGCCATCGTTGGGAAGTGAATAACCGTTACCGGCAGAGGCTGGAGAAAAATGGTATGATTATTTCCGGAGTGAATTCAGAATTGAATTTAGTGGAAATGATTGAGTTGGAGGATCACCCTTGGTTTGTGGCGGTACAATTTCACCCGGAACTGAAAAGCCGTGTCAGCGCTGCCCATCCACTTTTTAGGGATTTTATTGGCGCAGCATTGAAATATCATTTAAAATCCGACCATGACTAATATCATTCAAACAGGCGGCGTCTGCTTTGGCGGAGAAGAACTGCCTATAATTGCAGGCCCATGTGTTATTGAAAGCAGAGATCATTCACTGTTTATGGCGGAATCTATTGCCAAGATCTGCTCCGAAGTCGGACTCCCTTTTGTTTTCAAAAGTTCATTTGACAAGGCGAACCGTACGTCGGTTGATTCTTTCCGCGGACCGGGGATGGACGAAGGTTTGCAGATTTTATCAGACGTAAAAGATGCAGTGGGAGTTCCGGTTCTCACGGATATACATCACCCTGATCAGGCTGTTTCAGCTGCCGAAGTTGTGGACATTCTTCAAATACCGGCGTTTTTGTGCCGTCAGACGGATCTGATAGAAGCCGCTGCCAAAACGGGTAAAATAGTGAATGTGAAAAAAGGGCAATTTCTTTCTCCGTGGAAAATGGGCAGTATTGTGGAGAAAATCGAAAGATCAGGTGGAAATAAAATTTTACTCACTGACCGAGGGACCACATTTGGCTATGAAAGCCTTGTCTCGGATATGCGTTCCATTCCTATTATGCAGGAAACAGGATATCCTGTGATTTTTGACGCAACCCATAGTACCCAGATACCAGGAGCAGAAGGAAGCAATACCGGCGGCGCCAGGGAATACATTCCCACATTAGCTAAAGCAGCTGTTGCTGCCGGAGCGAATGGCGTATTCATTGAAGTCCATGATAATGTAGATGAAGCCAAATCCGATGCCGCTACCCAATGGCCCCTGGATCAATTGAACGATTTACTTGTTTCATTGAAACGGATTCATGAGGCTGTTCATGCCTGATGTAAAAAATCTTTGTGCGAAAATTAAAATGCTTATTTCCGACGTGGATGGTGTGTTGACGGATGGTTCTGTGTATAAAGGATCAGCCGGTGAAGAATTCAAACGCTTCACTGTCATCGATGGCGCCGGGGCAGCCATCGCCCGCGCTGCCGGACTCAACATTGCTCTTATCTCCGGCCGCCATTCAGAAGCGACTGCCATTCGGGCAGCAGAAATGAAAATAACAGAATTACATAACGGTACATTGGATAAGCGAGGCCCATATAAAGAGATCAAAGAGAAATACAATTTGAAAGATGATGAAATCGCCTATGTGGGAGATGATATAATTGATATTGTAATCATGAAACAGGTGGGTGTCCCAATTGCAGTGGCGAATGCCTATAAAACTGTAAAAGATATTTCAGTTTACGTGACTGAAAAATCAGGCGGACAGGGGGCATTCCGTGAAGCGATCGAATGGATACTTATTCAACAAGGGAGATTAGAAGAAGTGCTGACAGCGTTACAGGATGAAGTACAAAATCCGCCAGAAACAGATCCATATCATTAGCGATATCAATTATTAATGATGAAATTTATTTTTTCCATTTTTCTGATATTTTTATTAAGCTGCACGAGTAGGGATGAAAATAAAGAAACACAATCACGTGAGGGTCTACCGGACCAGGAAAGCTGGAAAGTGACCATTACCTTGACGAATAACGGCATTATACGATCCATCGTTCGATCCGGTCATCTGGAAAAATTTGATGAAAAGCAGTTTATTTTATTGGATCAAAACGTGGATGCTGATTTTTTTGATGAGGAAGGAAACCACACCACAAACCTGAAATCGGTTATGGCGGAAGTGGAAGAAGGCAATGACTTCATGCGCGCCATGGGGAATGTAATCGTTGTCTCAGACAGCGGTGTAACCCTTTATACGGATACATTGGTTTGGGATTCCAAAGAAGAGGTAATTTATACGGATGATAATGTTATACTTACAACAGAAAAGGGCGACACACTTTACGGAATCGGTTTTGAATCGGACATTGCCATGGAAAACTGGCGAATTATCAAACCATCGGGTGTGACTTCAATAAAAGATGATAAGCAATAATCACACCCTCAAAGGCCAAAATCTATCCAAGAAATACGGCTCCCGCTGGGTAGTGTCCGGAGTGGACCTGGAAGTGAAACAGGGCGAAATTGTCGGTTTACTGGGTCCAAACGGCGCCGGTAAGACGACCACGTTTTATATGATCACCGGTATGATTAAACCGTCCAATGGACACATTTTTCTGGGTGATGATGACATCACCAGAGATGCTATGTATTTGCGTTCCCGTAAGGGTATTGGCTACTTGGCCCAGGAACCATCCATTTTTGGTAAACTTTCTGTGGAGGATAATTTGAAATTGGTCTTGGAAATGACCCAGTTTTCTAAAAAAGAACAGCAGAAAATAATTGATCAGCTTTTGGATGAATTATCTGTGAGCCATTTACGGAAAAATAAAGGAAATACTCTTTCAGGAGGGGAACGCCGCCGGGTGGAGATCTGCCGTACGCTGGCTCTTGATCCAAATTTTATTTTATTAGACGAACCCTTTGCCGGGATAGATCCCATCGCCGTGGAGGATATTCAGCAGATTGTCAAATCATTGAAAGATCGCAACATCGGCGTGTTAATTACCGATCACAACGTGCGGGAGACGCTATCTATTACCGATCGATCCTATTTATTGTTTGATGGACGCATCTTGAATTCAGGTACATCTGAATTTTTGGCTAATGATGAAGAAGCACGGCGACTGTATCTCGGTACAAAATTCAAGTTAGACTAATGGTAAAACTTCTACAACGATTAGAACTAAAACAAACTCTCCAGCCTCAGCAAATTCTGCAAGCGACCATACTGCAATTAACATCAGTGAACCTTGAAGAACGTATCTTGGAAGAATTGGAAACAAATCCCGTTTTGGAACAAATGGAAAGCGCCAATGAATTGGATGAAACCCCAGCCGATGATAATGATTTGGATTGGGAAATCGACGCATATGAACCACCAAATGTATTTGAGCGAAAAGAGCTGAAGGATATGCCAATTCCACAAAAAAAGGATTTTGTGGAACACTTGGTAGATCAGTTAAACTTGTATGATTTTAATACACAACAACGGATTGTTGCTGAAGAGATAATATACAATTTAGATGAAAATGGATATTTATCTATCGACCTTGAATTGATTAATGACCGGTTCGAATTGGAACCGAATGAGGTGTTATCTGTTTTAAAAAAAATTCAATCCCTGGATCCAATGGGTATCGCTGCAAGGAATTTACAAGAATGTTTATTATTGCAAATCGATAAAGTTGAAGAACCATTTGCTTATACCTTGTTGAGCAAATATTTTGATGATGTGGCAAATCATCGATACGATCAACTGATTGAAAAAACAGGATGCAGTGAAGAAGAATTAAGACATGCACTCGCCAGTATTGAACACTTGAATCCCAAACCAGGCATGGGTCATGAGAATATTGAAATGATCACCGTCATTCCAGAATTGATTGTATACAAAAGAGAAAATAACTGGATTATTGTAGTGAATGATAATTGGCTCCCGGAAGTACAAGTAAGCCAGGAATATGTGGATATGCTGGCCGGTGAGTTGGATAAAAAAACGAAATCATTTATTAAAGATAAGATGGATAATGCTAAATGGTTTGTAGATGCCATTTCTGATCGGAGAAAAACTTTAACTGATGTTATGATAACGATCATTGAAAAACAGCCTGAATTTTTTCAAGGTAATATCAATAAGCTCAAGCCCATGAAACTCCAGGATATCGCTGACGAGCTGGACTTAGATATTTCTACTATCAGTCGTTCAACACGAGGCAAATATGTGGATACACCATATGGTATTTATGAATTAAAATCATTTTTTACCGAAGGATTGATCACGTCCAGCGGAGAGGAAATCAGCACTATGCAAATCAAGCAGTTGCTGAAAGATGTATTGGATAATGAAGATAAACACTATCCCTTAACGGATGAACAATTGAAAGAATTATTGAATGAAAAAGGATTTCCTTTGGCACGGAGAACCGTTGCAAAATACAGGGAACAGTTGCATGTTCCCGTTGCTCGTTTGCGCAAAAAAATTTAATTTAACAATAATGGAGAACTATCATGGAACGTAAAAGAATCATCATCGGCGACCAGGAGATAAATCTGCCGGCTATCGGAATCTTACCCATTTTGGGTATCGGTTTAGCGATTTGGCTACTGACAGGTATCTTTGTGGTCGGCCCCGATGAAGTGGGCATCGTACAGACGTTTGGGAAATATACCCGAACAACCCAATCGGGGTTGAATTATCACATCCCTTTTCCCATCGAAACAGTTAAAACGCCGAAAGTAACGGAGGTTAAGCGTGTGGAGATTGGATTCCGAACCTTGGGGAAAAATCAGTACCGCGCGGTTGAAAAAGAAAGTCTTATGCTCACAGGAGATGAAAATATCGTCGATGCTGAGCTGATTGTCCAATACAAAATTAAGGATGCGAGGAGTTATCTTTTCAATTTTGTGAAACCGGAACTTACCGTTAGGGAATCTGCTGAGGCATCACTACGGACAGTGATTGGCAGGCATGATATTGATGAAGCTCTGACCACAGGGAAATTCATGATCCAGGAAGAAACGAAGGAATTACTGCAAAATATTTTGGATAAGTATGAAACCGGAATTCTTGTCGTAGCGGTTCAGCTGCAGGATGTGTCCCCTCCAAGGCAAGTTGTTGCTGCCTTTAAAGATGTGGCATCGGCAAAAGAGGATAAAAACCGAATGATTAACCAGGCAGAAGGGTATCGAAACGATGTGATACCGAAAGCTCGGGGAGAAGCCCAGGCCATGATACGTGAAGCAGAAGGATTCAGGGCAGCACGAGTAGCACGAGCTGAAGGGGATGTGGCCAAATTCAATTCCATGCTGGCTGAATATAAAAAAGCCAAGGATGTAACACGGAAACGAATGTATTTGGAAACCATGGAGGAAATTCTTCCTGGTATTGATAAATTTATCGTTCCAGGTGGGGGTGGAGGAAATCTCCTCAACCTCCTAAACCTGAATGCGAAAGGAGATAAAAGATGAAAAAATCATTATTAGTCATTATTGTACTGGGTCTCATTATCTTTTTCACGACAGTGTTCACTGTTGATGAGCGTGAGCAGGTAGTCATATTACAGTTTGGTGACCCAGTTCGTACCATTACCGAACCTGGGCTGCACTTCAAATTGCCGGTGCCCTTTCAAAGCGCTATTACATTTGATAATCGACTTTTGGAATACGATGTAGCTCCGGAAGAAGTATTGAGTAAAGATAAAAAAACGATCATTATCGATAATTATGTCCGTTGGAGAATTAAGGATCCATTACTGTTTCTCAAAACAGTGCAGGCCATACCCAATGCGGTAACCCGTTTGGATGATATAGTATATTCCGAACTTCGCCAGGAACTGGGAAAACACAACATGACTGAAATTATTACTGAAACCAGGGAAGAAATCATGGAAACAGTCACACGTGCCAGTGACAAGTCCACGGATGAATATGGGATTGAAGTAGTGGATGTGCGCATCAAGCGGGTGGATTTGCCCCGGGAAAATGAAATGTCAATTTATGCCCGGATGGATGCGGAACGTAAACGTCAGGCAAACAAGTTCCGCTCTGAAGGATCAGAGGAAGCCCAAAAAATTCGAGCTTCTACGGAAAAGGAAAAAACAATCATTCTAGCTAATGCCTATAAAGAGTCTCAAGAAATCCGTGGTGAGGGAGAAGCCCGCGCCTTGGAAATCTATGCCAACGCTTATAATAAAGACGTTGACTTTTATGAATTCATGCGAACACTGGAAGCGTATAAAAAAATAATTGATAACAAGACAACACTGGTGCTCCCGGCAGATTCAAAATTGTTTAAAGTACTAACCGAATAAAAATAACACCCTTGCGAAAATTCTTCCCGATTTATCGGGATGCAAGGATTAATATGATTGTAAATTTGCTTTTGATGAAAAGCGAATTATAAACAAAAAGGCTTCCTGCGGGAAGCCTTTTTTATAAGGAAACCTAATGGATAAACACTTTCTGCATATCAAAGACATAAGCAAAGAAGAAATCTTGGATTTAATCAAACTGGCCAAGGATCTGAAATCCAAATTCCGCAATAAAGAAGATTTCAAGCATTTCCATAACAAATCTTTGGCGATGATTTTTGCCAAGCCATCAGCGAGAACCCGGATATCATTTGAAACAGGTTTTACGTGGATGGGAGGTCATGCGCTGTTTTTGGGCCCCAATGATATCGGCATCGGCAAACGGGAAGCCATCAAAGATATTGCCCGGGTAGTAAGCAGATACAATGATATGATTATGGCCCGACTTTTTGACCATGCCCATATTCTGGAATTGGCGGAATATTCTGATTCTCCGGTTGTAAATGGTCTGACTGATTATAATCATCCATGCCAAATCATGGCGGATATTCTGACCATCAGTGAACACAGGGATTCATTGGATGATTTACATGTATGTTACGTTGGCGATGGGAATAATATTGTCCATTCCTGGCTGCAGTTGGCATCGCGCCTGCCCATGAAATTCACATGCGTATGTCCGGAAGGATTTACTCCTGATGAAAAAACAGTAACCCTTGCCAAAACCAACAGCAACTCTGAAATTATCATCACTCATGATCCGGTGGAAGGAGTAATAGGAGCGGATGTTATTTATACGGATGTGTGGGCATCAATGGGACAAAAAGAAGAAGCCGAAATGCGGAA
>JADFRD010000001.1:0-47500 GCA_022561485.1 Fidelibacterota bacterium
ATTATTGATTCGAACCCCAGATGCCGTGAGAAGATTCCCTTTGATCCGGCAAAGGAAGTACGATATAGACAGCGGTCATCTGTAGAAAGGGTTTTCGGACGTTTGAAAGATGAATATGGCGGTCGAACGATTCGTGTACGTGGTGCTGTGAAAGTCATGGCGCACCTATTATTTGGTATTATTCCCTTAACGGTCGATCAATTATCACGATTTATAGAATAAATGTCCTGTGTTTACATCAACATTGTTATTAAAGGGTTTATTGAGGGATACGTGTATCCAAAATCAGAAAAATTACCCTTTTTTTGAATGGAGTAAGATACAACAGCCAATAAAACACTAAAAAAATAACATGCTTATTAAAAAAACAGATAAATGCTGTTGAACCACTCTTACATCCTCAATCTAAAAACTAATTTTGCAAGAGGCTCATTAATCAATGAAATAGGAAATAGCTAAAGCAATAAAATGATACAAAGAATAAATTCTAATGAAACCTTTGTGTCTTTGAGTCTTCGTGGCTAAAAAGGACATTAAATGAAACGAAGTTGGATAGAAACATTTTCAGAGTCCATCGGACTCATCCCAAAAATATCAGACAGGCCGGATTTGTCCGAAGAATTGGTAATGGAAGGACCGCGGGAACTTTATAAATACCCCGATCCAAGTGAATGGGATGACTTTGTGGAACTGGACCCGAAGGCCTGGCCGGAAAAAAAGGAACGGCATTATACCATTATTCCGACAACATGCTTTAATTGTGAGTCCGCTTGCGGCTTGCTGGCGTATATTGATAAGGAAACCAATGTAGTCCGAAAATTCGAAGGAAATCCCTATCATCCGGGCAGTCGCGGGCGTATTTGCGCAAAGGGCCCAGCGACCATTAACCAAATCAATGATACAGAACGAATTCTTTATCCGTTAAAACGGAAGGGTGAGCGGGGCTCGGGCGAATGGGAGCGCATCACATGGGAACAGGCGTTGGATGAAATTTCAGAAAAAATCGCAGCATCATTACGAAAAAGTAAGGAAAAGGTTGTTTATCATGTAGGGCGCCCCGGACATGAAGGTTATGCGGAACGTGTATTGAAAGCCTGGGGCGTTGATGGACACAATTCCCACACCAATATCTGTTCTGCCGGAGCCAGAGCCGGTTACGCCATGTGGCATAAATACGACCGTCCCAGCCCGGACCACACCAATGCGAAAGTGATTTTATTGGCGTCATCTCATTTGGAGACGGGGCACTATTTTAATCCGCACGCCCAACGGATAATGGAAGGAATGATGAAAGGCGCAAAGTTGATTGTTATGGATCCGCGTCTGTCTAATACCGCATCCATGGCGGATGAATGGATGCCCACATATCCCGGTAGTGAATCGGCCGTTTTCATGGCCATGGCCAAGATAATTTTGGACGAGGGAATGATCGACCGTCATTATATGGAAAACTGGGTGAACTGGGACGAATATCTCAAAAATCTTCATCCGGATGATCCTATTGAGTTTGACCAATTTATCAAGCGACTGAGCGAAGAATGGGCTGAATACACACCTGAATTTGCGGCAAAAGAAGCCCAAATTGATGCGGACCAAATCATCCGCGTTGCCAAAATGATTGGGAAGGCCGGCAGCAAACTTTCCACTCATGTCTGGCGGGGAGCATCCATTGGAAATCTCGGTGGATGGCAGGTAGCCCGAACTTTGCATTTGCTCAATGTACTCACCGGTTCTGTGGGAACGGAGGGAGGCACATCCCCCAGTGCATGGAATAAATTTCATCCAACCTTTTTTGATTCACCTCCCGGACCTGACGCATGGAATGAATTAATCTGGCCCAAAGAATACACGCTCACTCATTATGAAATGAGTCAGATTCTACCCCATCTCATCAAGGATGGTCGAGGCACTTTGGATGTTTACTTCACCCGTGTATTCAATCCTGTATGGACCTATCCCGATGGCTTTTCGTGGATTGAAATGCTCACCAATGAAAAATCCGTTGGCTGCCATGTGGCTCTGACACCTACGTGGAACGAAACGGCATTTTTCGCTGATTATGTCCTTCCCATGGGTCATGCATCTGAACGGCATGACATCAATTCTTATGAAACACAGGCCGGCATTTGGATTGCATTTCGTCAGCCTGTTCTTCGGGAAAAAGCACGTCGGGATGGAAAAGAAGTTGAGTTTACTTACGAAGTCAATCCCGGGGAAGTATGGGAAGAAGATGAATTCTGGATTGAACTTTCCTGGAGGATTGATAAGGATGGTGATTTGGATATCCGCGAGCATTTTATGAGCCCATATCGTAAAGGTGAAAAAATCAACATCGATGAGTATTACCAATACATTTTTGAACACACAAAAGGTCTGCCGGAAGCAGCAGAAAAGGAAAGATTGACACCGCTGGAATATATGCGGAAGTATGGAGCCTTTTTGGTAGAATCGGAAGTGTATGTAAAAAATGAAGGCAGTTTATCAACGGATGACATGGCTGGTGCTTCGGTGATGGATAACGGCCAGATTGAAAAAGAAGGAATTATTATTGGAATTCAGGTGGAAGGAGAAAATTGCAACGGATTTCCAACACCGTCAAAACGCCAGGAAATTTATTCACAGACCATGGTGGATTTTGGATACCCGGAACATGCCACGCCGGGATATCGCATAAAAAGTCACATCCATTTAGACGAAATGGACCCAAATAAAAATGAATGTGTGCTGCTGCCAAATTTCAGATTGCCGACCCATATTCATTCCCGGTCTGCCAATGCCAAGTGGCTGACGGAAATCGCCCATCGAAATCCCATCTGGATTCATACCAATGACGCCAATCGGTTGGGTGTTTCAACAGGTGATTTACTTAAGATTACAACGGAAATCGGCTGGTTTGTGGACAAAGTCTGGGTGACAGAAGCTATTAAGCCGGGAGTAGTGGCTTGTTCACATCATATTGGACGTTGGCGCCGCCGGCAGGATGAAGGTAACCGGTTTATGACCAATACGGTGGATATAAAAAATATAGGTAATGGGAAATGGAAAATGGAGACAATAAGTGGAGTTGAGCCGTGGAAAACCGATGACCCGGATACAAACCGTATCTGGTGGCGTGACGGTGGCGTTCATCAGAACATCACCCATGCAGCAAATCCGGACCCAATTTCCGGTGCTCATTGCTGGTTGCAGAAAGTCAGTATTTCCAAACCCGGTCAGGACGAGAAATATGGAGACATTTTCGTGGATACAAACAAATCCTTTGAGCATTTCAAAAAATGGAATAAATGGGCCAAAGAAAGGGAAACGCATCCTGATGGCTTAAGAAGACCCTTATGGATGGGCAGGCCGCTGACACCGCAAAAAAATCAATACTATATTTAATCTAAATAATGTTCAAAGGTAGAGGAACATTGAAATGCAGGATTTTAGCATTAACTATGATCTTTCGTCCGTGAACCATTGTATGACTTTTTTAGTTGCTTTGGAAAGTGGACGATCCTTTCTTGTGATGATACCAGTTGTGCGAAAATAAGCACCCTCGTTCAGTGGGATTGAAATCAGGCTCTTATTTTTTACTTCCTGGAGAATTGTATTTTTGGGGAGAATTGAAAATCCAATACCCAATTCAACAGATCTTTTTAATGTTTCAATATTATCAAACTCTTGTTTGATATTAACGGTAACATTTTTTCGTTTCAAAAAGCCATAGATGGTATTACGTGTTGGTATTTCCTTGATAAAAGCAATAAAATCTTTATTATTTAAGTCTTTTAGATCAATATTTTTTAATTGAGATAAGCGATCATCCGGAGAACAGACAAATACGAGTTCTTCATTCATTCCATAAGTAATATTGACCAAAGGATGTTCCCATGGATAGGCAACAAAGCCAAAATCACAAACACCTTGGAGAACGTTTGTATAAATGCTATCAGATCGATTATACTTAATGTGGAGATGGATTTTTTTATGTCGATTCATAAATGATTTCACAAGGGGAGGTAAATGATAAAATCCCAATGAATAAACTGTCTCAAGATTGATTGTTTGAGGGATTTCACCAACATCTTGCTGAATTTGATCTAATGTAGATTGATAGGTCTTTAATATTTCAGTACAGCCATTTAAAAATATTTGCCCTTCCTGCGTCAAAGAAAATTTCCCTTTTCCGCGAATGATTAATTGTTTATTAAAAAGTCGTTCAATAAATGCAATCTGCTGGCTAACAGCTGACTGGGTAATATAGTTTTGTTCGGCAGCCACGGAAAAACTACCCGTTTCTGCTAAATCTCGAAACACTTTAAATTGATCAATATATAGTCTTGAACCTTTCATACTATTAGCGTTACTAATAAGATAATTTACTACATCTCATTGGAATTGAACTTAACTTATTCAATAATTTTCAGTGTCTTAAGAAATAAGAAAACCCATTAATTGATGGATAATTAAATGATAAAAGTAAATGGAGATAAAAATGAAATACTTACTGACTTTATTAACACTGCTAACTGTTGGATTTTCGGGTGATGGGAAAATAGGAGGACTAGTGTTTTATGATTACACATATGATCTTACTGAAGATGCCTCAAATGTTGACGGATTTGCACTCAAACGAGTCTATTTTACTTATAGTCAGGAAATATCTGACGGAATAAGTTATAAGTTCACAACCGATATAAATTACAAAACAAGTCCGATGAATCTATATCTTAAGTACGCTAAAGTTGACTGGATATCACCCATAGGAAAACTCACTATCGGACTGCAGGGCATGAATGTTTTCAATGTGGCAGAGAAAACATGGGGTTTCCGTTTTCTTGAGAAATCACCTATGGATACACACAAATTTTCAAGTTCGGCAGATATGGGAATCGGTCATTCCGGAAAGTTTAGTAATCTTCATTATAATCTGATGATTACGAATGGAACCGGATATAAGAAAAGCGAAAATGACAAATACAAAAAGATATCCACTCAATTGATTTATGGTGAAAAGAAACTTTTGAAAAAAGATGGTTTCCATTTTGGGGGAGTTTATACGTACGAACCTTACGAAGTTGATTCTGTAACCACAGAAAATAAAACGGTAGTTGCCTTTTTCGGTGGTTTTGCAGGTGGCGGTTTGAGAATTGGTGGTGAATTTGATACGTTTACGGATGCAGGCAGCGATGTTACCAAACAGATTATTGCCTTCTATGCCAGCTACAAGCTAACGGATAACATCGAAGGTTTGGTTTATTATGATATGTTTGATCCGAATACCAACACTGACAAAGATGGAGAAACCTATATGATTGCCGGTGTGAATTATTACCCTGGGAAAGGATTAATCATTACACCGAATATTCGCCTTACCATTCCGGAAGAAGGTGATGGAACCACCATTTTCAAGGTAAATTTCCAGTTCAAGTTTTAATAAATAAAGTGATAGGAAATTGAAAAATCCGAGAAATATTAACCTGTAGGAGATTAAAATGGATTTCATAAATATTGGAGCATGGGATATTCGCATTACTCTTGATTTGTTCTTTGGCGGTATTGGGGTAGGAGCGTTTTTACTCTCCGTCCTGTTAAGCTTATATAACAGAGAAAGTCTTCAATCAACGATAAAAATTGGCGCATATACTGCCCCTGTTTCTGTTGGGATTGGATTGTTATTATTGGTATCAAAAATAGGAGTTCCCGCTAAATTTATTACCACATTATGGAACGTAAATTTACAGTCTGTGATGTCAATTGGTGTATTTCTGCAAATAGGGTTTATGGTAATAACTATTTGGTACGCAGTTCTGATATGGAAGGAATTCCCAGTAAATAATCAGTTCCGTTTACTGCAAACTGCTGGAACTTTTTTTGCATTTAGTACCGGTTTATATCATGGCTTATTTCTCTCCTCTCTTGGAAGGGTATTGTGGACTGAACTCACCCCGGGTATGTTTATTGCTTCATCCATTGCAGCAGGAATAGCTTTTGTCTTACTTCTTAAAACACTGATTGATTTAGTAACAAAAGATGAGGTAAGGACAGATTTGATTCAGTCGACACTTCCGTTGGGTTTGCACCGATTCCAGGTCATGTTTTTTATCATACTTCTTGTTCAATTGGTTTCAGTTATACTTTGGCAGTTCTATACAGGAAGGCTTGAGTTAGAGCAGGCTCTGATTTATGATTATTTTATGAAACAATACGGCACAATATGGACATCATTAGTACTAGTCGGCGGAATTATCATTCCAATAATAATTACTCTTGTTTCATTAGTCAAACATGAAAAAAATATGGCGCCAATTCCCACAATTATTATTTGTGTTTTAATATTAGTCGGAAGTTTTGTTATGAAACACTTGTTGATAATCGGTGGACAAATTGCACTGCCTGTTGGCTTTGTATTTTAAGTAAAAGGAGAATAAAATGGCAATTACTAGAAGAGAGTTTATAAAGTACTCAACAATATCTGGAATCGGAATAATCGGAATGCTCAATGGTCTCCCACTACTCGGAGCGTTGAAAGAATCCACCAATGGTACTTCAAGTGTAGCTAAATGGATGACCACGGTATGCCAGGGCTGTACGACATGGTGTCCGGTTCAGGTAAAAATGATTGACGGTCGTGCTGTCAAAGTACGTGGAAGCGAATATGCAAAAGCAAATCATGGGAAATGCTGTGTGCGAGCACATATGGGGATTCAACAGTTATATGATCCCGACCGGTTAAAAGTACCTATGATGCGTACGAATCCAAAGAAAGGCCGGAATGAAGATCCTGGATTCGTTCCAATCACTTGGGAAAAGGCAATTGATATCATTACCGATAAAATGATGGAACTGAGAAAAAATGAGGAAACTCATAAGTTTGTTTTGTTCCGCGGCAGGTACACATACATGCGGGATATTATCTATGAAGTAATGCCAAAGGTATTTGGATCTCCGAATGGTATATCGCACAGTGCTATCTGTGCTGAAGCTGAGAAATTCGGATCCTTTTTTACAGAAGGATACTGGGGATACCGTGACTATGACCTTGATAAAACCCGTTATGTATTATGCTGGGGTGCGGATCCCATAGCCTCAAACAGACAAGTACCACATGCCACAAGTATCTGGGGTAAAGTACAAAGACAAGCAAAAATCGCTGTAATAGACCCAAGATTATCCACTACCGCAGCTAAAGCAAATGAATGGTTACCGGTTATACCTGGTGAAGATGGAGCCCTTGCGGTTGCAATGGCACATACCATTCTTGTGGAAGGTTTATGGTCAAAATTATTTGTTGGTGATTTTAAAGAGGGTGAAAATCTCTTTAAAAAAGGCAAAATAGTACCGGAAGAATCGTTTGTTGAAAATTACACGTATGGACTTGTAAAGTGGTGGAATCTTGAACTGAAAGATAAAACTCCGGAATGGGCTGAGAAAAAATCCGGAATTCCTGCAGAGCAGATTAGAAGAGTTGCAATTGGTTTTGCAGATGCTGCCCCCAGGGTCATTTCCTGGGTTTCTCCCGGTACTGCTATGCAGGTCAGGGGAGGGTATAGCGCCCTTGCTGCTCATGCTTTAAATGGATTAGTTGGTTCAGTAGATAATGTCGGTGGAACGGTTCGCGGATCGAAGATACCCGTGAATAAAGTTCCTAAATATAAAGAATACTATGATGATATCGCAAAAGCAGGAACAAAACATAAGAAAATGGACCAGAGAGGATATCTCAAGTTTCCATCGCTTAAAAAGGGTAAACCCGGAAGTGGTGTTGTTACCAACAATGCTGCAGATGCGATACTCAATGAGGATCCATATGAGATAAAAATGGCTATTGGTTATTGGAATAATTTTCCATTTTCCTGCAGTGGTGCGGAAAGATGGGAAAAAGCATTATCAAAGCTGCCTTTCTTCGCTCATATTACGACACATGCATCTGAAATGAGTCATTTTGCTGACATTGTATTGCCTGCTGCTCATTCTATGTTTGAGAAATATGGCTTTATAAAGAGTAAGCAGAACCTCATAGCCTATGTGGCATTGAATAAGCGAATCATTGAACCCCTCTGGGATGTGAAAATGGATGAAACAGAAATTCCATGGGAAATTGCTGCGAAACTGAAAGAAAAAGGATTTCCCAACTTGATGGACTTCTTCCAAGCGAAGTTCAAGGATCCTGAGACAGGTAAGGTACCGCAGAATGGTTTGGAATTCTCTTTATTTGCATTAAAGTACTATACTCAACCAATTTGGGATAAAAATCATGAAAAGTATGGTAAGTATGGCGATGCTCCAGATGGATGGGATGATTTCTATGAAAAAGGAGTATGGAATTCCAAGAAATACAAATACAGACAGAACTGGGGTAATTTTGGAACAGCTACCAAGAAGTTCGAATTCTATAGCGAAACCTTAAAGAAATCTCTGGGTAAGCATGCCGATAAACATGGTGTTTCGATCGATACAGTGTTGGAAAAATGCGATTATGTGGCGAGGGGTGAAGTGGCGTTTGTTCCACACTATGAACCCGCATTTAGAAGAGGTGATCCTAGGGAGTACCCGTTCATATTTTTTGAGCATAGATCGCGTTTGAACCGGGAGGGAAGATCTGCGAATCTAACCTGGTATCAAGCACATAAAGATTCCGACCCCGGTGATGAAAACTGGGACGATGTCGCTAAAATTAATCCGATCGATGCAAAAAAGATTGGGATTAATAATGGGGATAAGATAAAGCTGATTTCTCCGGTAGGTGAACTTCAATGCAATGCGAAGCTATGGGAAGGCGTCAGACCTGGAACTATAGCAAAATGCTTTGGACAAGGACATTGGGCTTACGGCCGGATAGCGGCGAAGGATTTCAAGAATCGGGTACCGCGGGGAGGGAATAATAATGTCATACTCCCGGCAGAATATGACCGCTTAAGCGGGAGTACAGCACGGCATGGTGGTGTTACCAGAGTCAAAATCGAAAAAATCGTTTAAGGAGGCAATGAAATGGCAAATTATGGAATGATAATTGATCTAAAAAACTGTGTGGGTTGTGCAGGCTGTGATATAGCCTGCAAGACTGAAAATAATTTAGATCATGATGTACACTGGTCATTTCACATTACGGAAACGACAGGTGTTTTTCCGAATGTTGGCTACCGATATATCCCGAAACTGTGCAACCATTGCGAAAATGCATCTTGTGTAAAAGTGTGTCCAACACAAGCGATGTACAAAGATGAAAATGGTCTCACACTGCATGATCCGGACAAATGTATCGGATGCAGAAGTTGTGAATTAGCTTGTCCGTATAATTGCATAAGTTTTAATGAAGATGTTCAGCATCAGCATCAATGGCAGATGGATACGGAACCTCTATTGGAAGGTATAACGAGCAGCGGAAAGGAAATTGCAGAAAAATTTGATAATGTACCTTTTCCAAATTACAATCCGGATCGGGCAAAAACATACGATGGTGTACGTAGAAAGGGCATTGTTGAAAAATGTACTCTTTGTGATCACAGGATTTTAGATGGGAAGGATCCATGGTGTGTGGTATCCTGTCCGGCAGATGCTCGAATATTTGGTGATTTTGATGATCCTAAAAGTGAAGTGTCAATCTTGTTGGCCGAAAACTCGGCTTTTCAATTGTTGAAGTCAAAAGGAACCAAACCAAAAGTATATTACATTAATGAATTCTAAACTGCAAACGAATCAGCTAAATGACCAACTTGTAAATAGAGCAAATATTTACAAGTTATTAGCGGATTGCTTTAAGTATCCTGAAGACTCTCTGGAAAGTACTCTGAAATTATTAAAATCAGCTACGGTTAATTACGATGATGTTATGGGAACCAGTGCTGAAAAATTGGTCGATAATTTCAAATTAAACACTTTTTTAAAAGAATTGCAAATCGAGTATTCCAGGCTTTTTGTAGGTCCATTTCAATTGGATGCCCCCCCTTACAGTTCAGTATATCTTGATAAACAAGGTTTGGTAATGGGGGAATCTACCCAGCAGGCAATTGAATTTTATGTAAAAGCGGGACTCGATCCCGCTCTTGAAATTCATGAACCTCCGGATCATATCAGAGTAGAACTAGAGTTTATGTATTATCTATTGTTCCAGAAAGTGATGGATGGAAATAATCGTTTTTTAGACATCAGTTATAAATTTATGGAAACGCATTTAATTCATTGGGTTTTTACTTTTACAAATAAAATCAAAGATTGTACTGAGAGTAAGTTTTATATAAGATTGGCGGAACTGTTAGATTCATTTCTATCAAAAGAAAAGGAATTATTTTTAAAATACAATAAAATATAAAAGTAATGTATAGAGAGTCTTTTTTGAGGTATTAATTCCTTTTACGAATCAATTATCTTGCTAAAGTATTGTCCAATAAATCCAACTTGTTGGCTGGTTGCAGTGACTCAGTATTCCATGGCCAAATCCAGATGAGAAATATGGGAGCATCTTCACGGATACTAATAAATCTTGGCTATGTTCTAAACCTAAACTGATTTGCATACTGTTTAAACCACCTTGTTAAACTCCGACGGAGTTTGTGTTTGCCGTGTTCAGTGCTTTTATAGACATACAATCCCTACGGGATTTCTTTTCATATTTAAAGACTCCGTTAGGAGTTAAATGTCTATAACATAATAGATAAACAACGCCGTCCGCCTGCCCCATATGAAATATATTGAAGGTGGCGGGCAGGTAGGTGTTGAATGTTTTTATTATGTCTAATTCAGTTGATTTATGGAACATAGCCTAAATTTTTTGAGTATTTCAAGAAATCGAATGACTGGGTAACAAAGTGGAAAATGCACCCTATTTTCTTAAGAAGACCCTTATGGGTGGATAGGACTTTGACACTGCAAAAAAAAGCCATTTTATATAAAATAGCACCAACTATTCCAGTTGTTTTTTAAGAAATTACAAAAACCAGTATTTCTTTATTTAATCGAGGAAAAAATTATTTATAATAAAACTTGATAACCATATCTTGTATTCCTTAATATACAACTCCAGACAATGAGGTCTGATTATCTTTAGGTAAAAATTTATGTTAAATTTTATATCGAAATCCTCACAATATGCAATACAAGCTATCATGTTTTTATCAGCACAGCCAAAAAATCATCCTGTCTTTCAACGGGATATAGCTAAAGCATTAGATATCCCAAACCATTTTTTGGGTAAAATACTGCAGATACTTGTTAAACATGATTTAGTTATATCTCATAAAGGGATTAACGGTGGTTTTGTCATCAATGAAACAGAAGAAAAAATTACTTTAAATACGATTGTTCGAATTATAGAAGGTGACAAATTTTTAGATGGCTGTATGGTTGGATTCCCTTACTGTTCCGATGAACACCCTTGTCCGATCCATAATGAATGGGTAAGTGCTAGAAATGAAATAACAAAAATTTTCGAACAAAAAAATATCAATCATTTTAGTGAAGAACTGGAATCTAAACTAAATTATATAGCCCTCAAGAATAATAAAAAAGAGCAGAAAGTATGAAAATAAATGTTCATTATAATAATATTTATTTAATCATTTTGATGATTTTATTTCAGGGTGATTTATTCGGTCAAAATAATCGGTGAAAATATGAGTTCAGGAACACCGGAAATGGCTATGTATGGATTTGTCATTTTCTTTGCAGTGTGTGTACAGCTGAATTGGTGGTATTACCTGGGACCCAAAGCAGAATTCAACAACCCTTGATTAAGGGATAAGTAGTTATGCCATCGTTCTTAACTCAACCCCGCCAGCTGGCGGGCATTAAATCAAGCCCAAATAATTAGGAAAAAGGAAAAAAAAATGATTAAAGAAAAAACAATTGGTCAAATCGTAACAGATGATATTCGCACAGCGAATATATTTAAAAAGCATGGACTGGATTTTTGCTGCGGAGGTGGAAAGACGATCGAATCCGCTTGTGCAGAAAATGGAGTTGATCTTGCTGAATTGTTACATGACATAGATGCCGTTTTAGGTCAGTCCGAACCGGTGGAAGATTATCAATCCATGAAGCTGGATGCACTGATTAACTACATCTATGATAATCACCACAAATACATCTATGAACATGGATCTGTGACAGCTGAATTCATCAATAAAGTTGCCCGTGTCCATGGGGAGCGTCATCCGGAAACGATTGAAATAGCAAAACTTTATAATGAGCTTTTAGCGGACCTTCAACAGCATATGATGAAAGAAGAACAGATTCTATTTCCTGCGGTCAAAAGAATGCTAAATGAATCCGGCAATATCGGCTCCTTTGTAAATGGTCCGATTTCTGTGATGCGAATGGAACACGATAACGTCGGAGAAATCTTAAAAAAGATGAACGCTTTAAGTGGTGGTTATAAGCCGCCTGCCGATGGTTGCAATACCTACCGCGCTGCCTATGCGAATTTGAGGGACATGGAAAATGACATTCATTTGCATATTCATCTGGAAAATAATATTCTATTTCCGAAAGCGATAGCATTGGAAGAACAATTATTGGGTTCATAGTTTAGATGAAAAAAAAAGCAGAATTATTTTTTTTGAAACTACTATACAAAACAATGAACAATGAGGACAATAAATGGTATAATGAAAAAGTGGATCCAGAAGAAAAAGCCAGCAGGAAAAAGTACAAAAAGAGATTAATGTAAGATATA
Organism: Fidelibacterota bacterium; assembly: GCA_022561485.1. Lineage (GTDB taxonomy): Bacteria > Fidelibacterota > Marinisomatia > Marinisomatales > TCS55 > JADFRD01. Next base: position 12,656 of record JADFRD010000001.1, read on the forward strand.
AATAAGCAATTAAATCAAAATCAGTTTCATCGTTATAAAGCATTGTTTAACCATACAGGAAATGTATAGCAGCGTAGATTCAAGCAGTAATAAAGGAGAAAAAATGGATAATTTTTTTGCAAATTTGCCCGAAGGTCATGTACTTAAAACATTCTACCTCGAGCACGAAATCATACTTAAAACGTTAAAGGAAATATCTGAATTGAATGATCGTATTCAAAATATTCAAAGTATTGATTCAGCCGTTCCAGAGTTAAAAAAACTACAATATCAGGCAACTCGATTAACAGATTCCGAACCCCATCACCAACGGGAAGAGAATGCGCTTTTCTCAATAATGATTGAAAGAGGAATGGGAGGGCCACCCACGGTTATGACAATGGAACATGTAACGATTCGTGAGTATAAACACAAATTGAAAGACATTTCAGTGAATTATAATGGCTTGAGTTGGGAAGAAGTCAAAACAAAGATTAACAGTTTAAGCATAGGAATCTGCCAAATGCTAGGAAACCATATTCAAAAAGAAAACACTATCTTGTATCCAATGGCACATCAGGGAATTCCAGAGGAATCCGTATGGCAGGAAATGAGGAAAAAATGTGATGAAATAGGATACTGTAGTTTTACTCCCTGATTACTAAAAAATAGTTAATAAGACCGGAGAAAAATAGTTTTAAGCATCATAAGGTTTGAATATCTGGGATATCATAATTATAACAATAAAACAGGTTTACATTTTTCATGCCACTGAATAAACCTTGTTAATTATTTTAATTACAAGAGGGCTTTGCAAAACCTGAAGCGTGAAGGAAAAAGATGGAAAATTTGTCTGGTTAAGGTGAGAAACGTAGTCAATAGCGGTGCTATGGACAAGTTTTTTAATGAAAAGCAGACGAATTTTAAACTTTTTAATTTGTGAAAAAAGGTTTTGCAAAGCCCTATAGAGCAAATTCGTTTATCAATCTCTTCTAATAGAGGCTTCTATAATAGATTTCATTTTGGTAAATTCATACTAAGTATAATTCGGTTATAGAACAAAATATAGTAGTTTAAATACAATCAAATCTCTTAGCTGAATTACCTAAGTTCCTGAATGAATTAGGGGATATGGTATGAGGCCGGTACGGTGATGCTGGAAACGGTATCATTAGCTCCCCTGTCTGCCTATGGCAGGCGCAATTGGAAAGAGAATGGAAGTAGTAAAACAAAAAATCCAATCCTTTAGTGATGCGCCAGTTCGATCGGCGCACGCCCTGATCCAAGATCAATTTGGTCGGTCGTTTAATTACCTTCGCATTGCCTTAAATGAGCAATGCAATCTGCGTTGTATTTACTGCATGCCGGAGGAAGGTATCGCTTTCCGCACGGAAGATAAACTGCTCACCACAGATGAAATTTTTCGTATTATTGAATTGACTGCACGGTTGGGCATATCTAAAATCCGATTTACCGGCGGTGAACCGTTGCTTCGTAAAGATCTGCCAAAACTCATTCGATTTGCCAATAATACGATTGGAGTAGAATCAATTCATTTAACTACGAATGGATTATTGCTAGTCAAACATATTGAACAATTAGAAGACGCTGGCTTAACCGGGATTAACATCAGTTTAGATACACTGAAACCTGAAAAATTCAAAGTCATTACCAGACGTGATGGTTTAAATCTTGTTTTGGATGGACTCGAAAAAGCGATTCAATCAGGCATGACATCCATTAAGATTAATGTGGTCGCCATGAGAGATTTCAATAATGATGAACTCTTGGATTTTGTCGATTTAACCAGGGAAAATGATATTACCGTTCGTTTTATCGAACTCATGCCCTTCGATGCACATCAAATCTGGAAAACGGGAAAATTTTATGGGGCAGATCATATTGTTTCTGATTTGAAACGCCAAATTAAAGACCTAGAAAGTGTAGACGGCTCTCGAACAGAACATCATATTTTCAGGGTAAAAGGCCATAAGGGAAAGTTGGCAGTCATCCCAGCTTATTCTCGGAGCCTGTGCGGTGAATGCAATCGCATTCGTCTAACAGCAGATGGAAAATTATTGAACTGTTTATACAGCCAAGAGGAAACCAATATACGGGATGCGATGCGCAGTGGATGTTCTGACGATGAGATTGGAAAAATGTTTCGAAAAACAATGTGGAAAAAATTCCAAGACGGCTGGGATGCCCAAAACCAAGGTAACGATCAGCGGGAGTCCATGACCCAGATAGGAGGTTAAAAGAATGGCATATTGGATTGATGGAACAATGTTTAAAATGGAAATAATTTATTGTGTTCCTAATATTACTGGTAATTATGGGAGTCTATTCCCAAATTTTACTGAAAATACGGGAATAAATTTTCAAAGGAGATTTATTTAATGAATGATTTTTCACATTTAGATAATAAAGGCAACGTCAAAATGGTGGATGTGACTAATAAAGTATCTACTCTTCGAATTGCTCAAGCGGAAGGGAAAATTACTCTGCTTCCGGAAACAATTGCTTCAATTCAGGATGATTCCATCCCCAAAGGAAACGTGTTGACCACTGCCAAGATTGCAGGCATTCAGGCAGCGAAGAAGACATCTGAACTCATCCCTATGTGCCATCAATTAAATTTGTCCTTTGTGGATATTGTATTTGACATGCAGACTGATTGGATCAATATTAAATCAACCGTCAAAACCAGGGAAGCCACCGGTGTAGAAATGGAAGCATTAATGGCAGTGTCCATCGCTGCGTTGACGATTTATGATATGTGCAAGGCGGTGGATAAAACCATGTCCATTGGCGAAATCAAGCTGGTGAAAAAGACGGGTGGAAAAACAGATCATGCGGTGGAATATCGCCCCAAAGTAGGTGTCATCACTTTGAGTGACAGTGTTGCTGCCGGTGAAAGCGAAGATAAATCTGGTCCGATTCTTATAAATGGATTTGCCGATGCCGGATGTAATGTGATTCATCATGAAGTTTTTCCGGATGGCTCCAAGGAACTGGTGCCAACGATTCAAGAGTGGATTGATGAAGGTGTTGAGTTGATTCTCACCACAGGCGGAACGGGGTTGGGACCGCGGGATTTGACTATTCAAACGGTGGAAGAAATTTTTGATTCCAAATTGCCTGGCGTTGAACAGGCGCTTCATGCCTACGGACGCGGAAAAGTCAGAACAGCCATGCTATCCCGGTTAACAGCAGGAGTGGTGAATGGGGCGATTGTGATTTGTCTGCCAGGCAGCCCCGGTGCGGCAAAGGATGCGTTAAATGTGTTAATCCCAACCATTTTTCATTCATTTCATATGATGATGGGTGAAAAACATTGATGGTTAACCACGGAGTCACGGAGGCACGGGGAAATGCAGATTAGGATAAAAAAAGATTAACCATAGGGACGAGGAGAAATGAAGATTAGAATAAAAAAAGTTTGACCACGGAGACACCGAGAAAAAAGGTAATGATAGGTTTTGAAAAAAATGAATATAAAGAAAATTAAAAAAGATACTTATGTTATTGGAAAAAGAATTAACAGGTAAAATAATACTAGCCGCCATAGAAGTTCACAAGATTTTAGGTCCGGGATTACTAGAATCTGCGTATGAAAAATGTTTATTGCAGGAGTTTGACCTTTTGCTCATTCCTTATGAATCGCAGGTTGAGTTACCGCTTGAGTATAAAGGAATCAAAGTAGATGCTGGTTATCGTATAGATTTAATCATCGATAAAAAAGTCATAATCGAATTAAAAGCTGTGGAAACTTTGTTGCCGGTCCATCAAGCTCAGTTGTTGACTTATCTGAAACTGACGGGAATCCGAGTTGGTTTGCTTATGAATTTTCATGTCCCTGTGTTAAAAGATGGAATAAAAAGAATGGTATTATAATATGTTTATTTGCTTTCTGTGTCTTGGTGTCTCTGTGGTGAAATAATATGGAAATTGCATTACCTATTCTATTTTTCTTTGTGGCATTGATTTATTCCAGTGTGGGGTTAGGCGGCGGTTCATCCTACATAGCGCTTATGGCTATTTTCGGCATCAGTTATCAAATCATACCGACGACATCACTGACCTTGAACTTGATTGTCACCTCTATTGGTATCATAAACTTTTGGCGTAACGGCCATGGCCGACTTGCGTTAATTTTTCCATTTCTGGTGACATCAATTCCCATGGCCTACATTGCAGGTACGTTGAATTTGTCCAAGGACATATTTCAAATGTTATTATTATTCACGCTCATTTTAGTAGTGGTAAGAATTTATTTCCTTAACAATTTGAAATTTTCTTTCAGGTTATCCGGCTTTAAAAAATGGTTTTTCATTTTTGGTTTAGGTGGACTTCTTGGATTTGTGGCCGGTACTGTTGGGATTGGCGGCGGAATTTACCTGGTGCCATTGATAATCATGTTTGGATTGGGAAGTGAAAAGGAAGCTGCTGCAGCTGGAGCGTTATTTATCTGGGTGAATTCTCTTGTGGGGGTAATCGCTCGGGCTCAAGCAGGTACATTTGATCCGGAATTTATTCTGCCCCTGGCCGGTGCTGTAATTCTAGGTGGTTTTATTGGTTCGTATTTAGGAGCTTTCAAGTTTAGCCCCAAAACCATTCAGAAAGTTATAGGTGGGGTGATTATCATAGCCATCATCTTTTTATTAAGGAATATTTTTTAAAATGTCGCCAAGTACTAAGTCATTAAAAACATTGCAGGAGTTTCCCCGATAAATCGGGACACAAAGTCGTAAAGGTTAAAATTATGATAACAGTTAAAGAAGCAAAATCCATTATTCAAAAACACATTCCTTTATTAGAAACTGAAACAGTTTCATTGAACAAAGCGGGGAGTAGAGTGTTGGCCCAGGAAATTACAGCCACTTTTCCATCACCTAGATTTGACAATTCCGCTATGGATGGGTTTGCTGTTCGTGCAGTGGATACGAAAGGTGCGAGCCAGTCGAATCCTATTACATTGAAAATGGTGAGTGTGATTTCTGCCGGCTCTCCGAGTGATGTGGCTATTTCGCCTGGCGAAAGTGCCCAGTGTATGACCGGCGGGAAAATTCCGGATGGCGCAGATGCAATCGTCATGGTGGAAGACACCACCGGTTTTTCCGATGCGAATTCAGTCCAAATTTTTGCAGAAACACAACCGGGGAAACATATCCGCAAACAAGGGGAAGAAATACAAGAAGGGGATGTGCTTATTTTAAAAGGCACCTCTATTACACCAAGCGAAATCGGTACGTTGGCCAATTTTGGATATGCTGAAGTCGCTATAGCCAAAAAACCACGGATAGCCATTTTTGGAACGGGTGATGAATTAGTCGAACCGGGAAATGAACTGAAACCGGGGCAAATCTATAATTCCAACCTCTATGTATTTGCCGAACTTGCTAAACGTGCCGGGGCGAGAGTCGTCATGCGGAATGTGATTAAGGATGATAGAGAATCCCTTCGTGCATTTTTATCAGAAGCTTTAATAACCTGCGACATGATTATTTCATCCGGTGGAGTATCCATGGGACGGTTTGACTATGTTAGGGACGTTTTTATGGAATTGGGCGTACAGGAACATTTTTGGAGAGTGGCGCAAAAACCGGGCAAGCCACTCTTTTTTGGAACAGCAAAATCAACAATCATTTTCGGACTACCGGGGAATCCTGTGTCAGCCTATATCGGTTTTATAGAATGGGTCTGGCCTGTGTTGAATAGGATGATGGGGAAAAAAGACCCGAATTTTTTAACAGGCATTTTAAAGGAACCCTTCCCCAGAGAAAAAGTGAAATATCGCTTCCTGTTTGGAAACGCCTGGATGGAAGATGGCAAGCTGGTTTGCAAACCGGCTACCAAAGTGGGTTCTCACATGCTTTCGTCATCGCTGGAAGCCAATTGTATTCTAGGGGTTGAAAATGGTGAAAGACCACTTCGACCCGGCGAAGAAATCCGTGTAAATATTTTACCATGGAAAACAATAGGTTAGCCACAGAGTCACAGAGACACGGAGATGAAGAATAATATAAAATACTTATTAAACTCTATGCCTCGGTGGCAATGATATGATAATTACACCCCAAGAATTACAAAATTGGAAAGATAAAAGGAAATCTTTCAGAGTTCTGGATATCCGACCGGAAAAACAGCGGAAAGATTTTCCATTAAATGGTTTAAATCCTGTAATTGCAGATGCCGACTCCATTCCGAAAATTGAAATTGAAACGGTGCTGATCTGTCAGTTTGGGATTATAACCGAAGGTATCATTTTAGAACAGGATTTGGATAGTACGTTTAGCCTTTTGGGTGGTGCACAAGCATGGGAAACCTTTCAAACAGAAAAGCAGGATTTGAGCCGGTGGTCCAGGCAAACCGTATTGCCTGAAATTGGACTGGAAGGGCAAAAGAGACTCTTGAATTCAACGGTAGCAATCGTTGGTATGGGCGGGCTTGGATGTCCTGTGGCTCAATCCTTGGTTTCGGCTGGAATTGGAAAGCTGAAAATCATCGATGGGGATAAAGTGGAACTCTCCAACCTGCATCGCCAGCCATTGTATGGAGTCGAGGACGTTGGACGCATGAAAGTGGAAGTCGCTAAAGAGAAATTAACACTATTGAACGAAACCGCTATGATTAAATCAAGTGAAGAATACTTGAATGATGACAATGGGATAGACATTATTTCTGATGTGGATGTTATCATCGATGCAACAGACAATATTCAATCGCGGCAATTGATTGACCGATTTTCGAAGGCAGCGAGTGTTCCTATGATCTATGGCGGGTTATACCGCTATGAAGGGCAGGTGGCTGTTTTGAACGCGAATGGCAGTCCCGGATATAGTGATTTATTCCCCGAACCGCATCTGGAGGTGACACGTGTGCTGATGCAGGTGTGCTGGGTATGCTGCCGGGAATAATTGGTAATATTCAGGCCTTGGAAGCAGTTAAATTGATTGTAGGAATGGAACCAAACCTGATTGGGAAACTTCTAATTTATGATGGGATGAGGCACACAACAAACGTGATAGAGATTGGATAGGTGGATTGATGGAAAAATGGGTTAAAACACTGTACTTAATAATCCCAGCCTACCGACAGACAGGCATTACTCCCCGCCTGCGGTAGGCAGGCAACAATCCATTATTCCATTAATCCGAAAGAAATTGAAGGTTAACATGAAAGTAACAGTTAAATGTTTTTCCCAAGTTAAATACGCTTTGGGAACCGATGATCTGGTGTTAAAACTGGATATCGGAACGACAACCGAAATATTGGAAAAAGTCATCCGGGAAAAAGCGGGTGGCAAATTGGATGGTGTGAGTCTGCGTGTGGCCGTTAATCAAAAATATGTTCCGGAAAATACGGAATTAAATGATGGAGATGAGGTAGCCTTTATTCCACCGGTGCAAGGTGGTTGATAATTCATGATGGAAGAAAAATGATTTCCTTAGTCTATAATTTACTTTGCGGTCTTTGCGTCTCTGCGGCAAAATATTATGATTAAAATTGAGATAATTAACAGTCCCATTATTCCATTCATATCAGATGACAATCGTCAACAGGATGGGTCGGAACTGGTTTTTAATGGCCGCGTTCGTGCCAAGGAACATGGGGAAGCCATTATTGCACTTGAATATGAGCAGTATGTGGGAATGGCTAAAAATGAACTTCAGCAGCTGGCTGAAGAAACAGCCATAAAATATCCAATCCATGATTTATTCTGTAAGCACCGCATTGGAAGGGTGAATGTTGGAGAAACGAGCCTTCACATTGTTATATGGTCTAAACACAGGAAGGAGGGGATTGATGCCTTGTCCTGGTTTATATTAGAGCTGAAAAAACGGGTACCCATCTGGAAATGGGCAATATTGGTAGATGGATCACGAATTCCGAGTAAATGTGATCATGAGCATTAACAAATTACTTTTATAATACCGATTTTTCTGTAAATGGTTTTTGATACTACATATTTTATTTTCAATATTTGCAAAAAGTTGTCAACATCACAAAACCGGATCGATGGAGCGATGACGGGACTCTAACGGTTTTATTTGCTGAAAGCATAATGCCTCGATAACTGGAACCTGCCCAAACGACTCCTTTTGCCGGGTGGCTGATTCCTGTTAAACGTGTTTAGATATGGTAAGGAATAACGACAGCATTGTTTATATAATTTCCACTCCGTAGCATTTTGGACATTGTTGGATTTTGGGCTTTATTTAACTCTGGTTATCATAAATTCCCTGCCTTAATGCTTGGCTTTTCAAACAAATCTTTGTCCAATTTTCTTTTTTGGGCGACCCAGAAGAAATGGTTCCTTGTAACCATGGCTATTGGAGCGATTCTATTATTATTGCCTACTCCCGCCGGTCTGACATTAGAGGGATATCGAATCATTATCATTGTTATTACCGCTTTGATAATGATCGTAACTGAACCAATTCCATTACCCGCAATTGCGCTATATATTCTGGTTATGGAGGTGGTTTTAGGTATCGGAGGTCCTGAAGAGATTTCACATTCATTTATGAATGATGCTGTCTTTTTTATCATGGGTTCGTTGATGCTGGCCGTGGCGATTATTCAACAGGGCTGGGATAAACGAATTGCATTGGGTATTATCAGGCTCACTGGGAATAAAACAAGAAACATTGTTTTTGGCTTCACAGCTATTTCGGCGATTTTATCTTCATTTATAGGAGAGCATACAGTGGTTGCTTTGATGCTGCCCATCGCAATGACATTGATAAAGTATACATCAGATGACAAGGAAAAGGTTTGTGGATTAAGCGCAGTTCTGTTATTCGCTATTGCATATGGAGCGCTGATTGGTTCCATTGGCACTCCATCAGGGGGTGGCCGAAATGTAATCATGATTACCTATTTTAGAGATTATAACATATCCATTTCTTATTTAGATTGGATGGTTCGAATGTATCCATTGGTATTGATCCAAATTCCCATTGTGTCATGGATATTAATGAAAAGTTTTATTCCGGAATATAAGCAGCTGGATACGGGTGTTCGGAAATTAATAGTTCAAGTTGCTAATTCACCTGAACTGACTGGGCGAAGTACAGTGGCTGGCTTTATTTTTTTACTTGTATTTTTGGGCTGGGTATTTTTGAGTGAAACATTGGGGTTGGGTATCATTGCGCTGGCAGGTGTACTGCTTTATTTAATTGCAGGATTAGTGAAATGGGAGGACATAAGCCGCAATACACACTGGGGTGTCATTATTTTATTTGGAGCCACTATTTCACTGGGTTCGAATATAAAATCTACGGGTGCTGCTTTGTGGTTGGCTGACCATATGGTGAATACTTTTGGATCAGTGATGGATGTTTTCCCTTTTATGAAAGATACCATTATTGTACTCATAACCACCACCTTAGCGAATGTATTATCCAGTTCAGCTACCGTGGCGGTCTTAGGACCAATTACTATGAATATGGGCGGAGATGCGTTGCATTTGGGATTGGTGACTGCTATTGCATCTTCCTTTGGATATTTTACAGCCGTCGCAGCACCGGCCTGTACCATTATCTACTCCAGTGGATTAGTAAGGGCAAAAGATTTTCTAAAAGCGGGGTGGAAAGTAGGGATTATGTCCATTGTTCTTTTGATACTATATTCAAACACTTATTGGCTGTTTTTCAAATAAAATGGTATTAAAAAATGGTATTAAAATAGGATAATCATGAAGATATTAATTGCAGTCAGCAGTAAGGAATATTCAGGTCCAACCCTTCAAGTAGGAATGAAAATTGCTCGGGCATTTAACGCAATCACAACCATTGTGGATGTGGGTGAAAAAGTGAGTGAATTCAACTCAAAAGTTGTAGGATTAACGCAGGAAAGAATGGAATCTTGGGAATTCGACAGGCCTGGTGTAGATGTATTGGAATGGGCCTTCAAATATTTAGCAGATAATTCGTTTATTGAACCGCAAATAATAGAAGCCGGCTTTCCTAAAAATACTTTGGTTGAAACAGGTGCCAGTCGAGCGGAAGTTTACTTAAAAGGTACACTCTGTAAAAATGTAAACCTTATTTTAAGAAATGGAGACATTATATCAGAACTCAGGGATGAGGTTCAGACTGGTAAATATGATGTAACAATTATCGGAGGCAGCCAGAAACGGCGAATGGCCCACGATTTAATTCAATTTATAGATAGTTCCATTTTTGTGGTGAATAGATATGACCCGGATCAAACATACAGATTACTATTGGCTGTAGATGACTCATCTATGACAAGAAAAGCAGTAAAATTTGGAGCCCAAGTGGCTCATGCATTTGATATCGGTGTCGATATTCTTACGGTAAGTAAACGGAAACATTTTGGAGAAGAGTATCAAAAGGCAGCCGAAAGAGCCGGTACATTTATGCGTCGGGCTGGTATTCACTATCAGAATATTTTTAAAGAGGGCGATCCGGCACAAGTCATTAAAGAAGAAGCCGGTCATAACCATATAATAGTTATGGGTGCATCGACAAAAAGCCCGATAGCTAAATTTTTTATAGGCAGTAAACCTCTGAAAGTAATGGAAGATTGTCATTGCCCAATTTTAATTGTTAAATAATTATGTTACATAATTTTGCCCTAACGATTTTGGTTAGCTTGGCTTTTATTGTCATCATTGTACCACCAATTGTTTTTTTGGTCTTGTATTTTATCGACAAACGCCAGAGTCAACATTCAATCCTGCGCAATTTCCCATTATTAGGCCGGATTCGTTACGTGTTTGAAATGATGGGTCCCGAATTGCGGCAATATATGTTTGATTCTGACAATGAAGGGAAACCATTCAGTCGAATGGATTTTCAGAATATCGTTATAGCAGGGAAGTACATGAAGACGCTTATAGCTTTTGGATCCAAACGGGATTTTGACAAACCGGGGTGGTATTTGCGGAATTCCATGTTTCCGAAACTTGCTGAAGAAATGCATGTTGTTTGCGATCCGAAAATAAAAACGAAACGATATGTTGGAACAGAAGGACTATTTTCTCGAAAAGAACATTTAGAAGAAATTGAGGTTCAGCCTTGGCTTCTCAAAGAAGAGGATGCCATAATTATTTAGACCAAATTGTAGAGTACCTTGGAAAATATACGGACCGGTAGGCATGAGCGCCATGAACTATGGAGCGTTGGGTGAAAATTCCATCAGTTCTATGAGTCTGGGGTTGGGGAAAGTAAAAGGATCATGGGTGCACACGGGTGAAGGTGGATTGGCCAGTTATCATTTATTAGGCGGCGGTGATGTTATAATGCAAATAGGCCCCGGACTATTTGGGGTTCGTGAAGAAAATGGAACCTTTTCTAAAGAAAAATTCAAGGATATTGCCGATAATCCACAAGTGACCATGTTTGAGTTGAAATTAGCTCAGGGGGCGAAAATTCGCGGCGGCCATGTCGAGGGGAGTAAAATCAATGAAGAAATCGCTGCAATCCGAGGAGTCATTCCTTGGCAAAATGTGGACTCACCCAACCGCCACCGGCAATTTCATGATGTGACTTCTTTGTTCGATTTTATTGATGAATTGCGCGAAGCAGGTGGAAAACCCATTGGGATTAAAGTAGTCATGGGCGGGTCTGACTCTGCAGATGAATTATGCGAAGCGATGGCTATAACCGGACGAGGTCCGGATGCGATCACTGTTGATGGTGGGGAAGGAGGCTCCGGTGCAACCTATCAGGAAATGGCTGATACAATGGGACTACCGATAAAATCCGGTTTGCTTTACATGGATAATGCTCTGCGAAAATATGGTGTTAGGGATAAAGTAAAAATTTTCGCCAGCGGGAAACTATTCAGCCCGGATATAATAGCCATCGCCATGGGAATGGGTACCGACTTGGTCAATATTGCCAGAGGTATGATGATTTCTGTCGGCTGTATTGGCGCACAGAAGTGCCATACGAATAAATGCCCTGTGGGTGTGGCCACAACAGACCCCAAACATCAGAAAGCATTAGTCGTCGACGAAAAACAATGGCGAGTTCTTAATTATATTATCACCTTACGAAATGGATTGAACTCACTTGCTGCTGCCGCAGGATTGAACAATTACACAGAATTTGATAGAAACCATGTAGTGTATAAGGATCAGTTTGGAGAAGTAAAATCTTTGGCAGAAATATTTCCATATCCCGAAAAAATCTCTGAACCTGATTAATTCATTAGCCACGAAGATTGGGAAAACTTCAGACCAAAGACAACCTTCGCGGTTCTCTCAATAATGTCAAAATACAAATACGGCTCAATTGAGATCATAAAGGTAACTTCTTTATTAGCGTCAGTATTTGCTTTTTGTGAATTTAACAGATCGTTCCTTTTTGTGGCGAATAATGTAGGTGAATAACATTTTGTAATAATGAGACTTGCATAAATGCGCGCGTATTACGTATAAGAAATTTTATTAAATTCTAAATAGGAATGATTCCTAATAAGTTATAAATTTATTATATCATATTTTACAACTAACCATATAGAGAGAAAAAATGATACACGAATTACCTGCATTGCCTTATGGCAAAAATGAATTAGAACCCTACATTTCAGCTGAAACACTGGATTATCACCATGGTAAACATCACCAGGCTTATGTTACTAATCTGAATAATCTCATTGCCGGTACTGACCATGAAAACAGCACGTTGGAAGAAATTGTGAAAAATTCAGAAGGTGGTCTGTTTAACAACGCTGCCCAAGTTTGGAATCACACTTTCTACTGGAACTCACTTAGCCCTAATGGCGGTGGAGAACCGAACGGTGAGGTCGCCGATGCAATTAATGATTCGTTTGGATCCTATGCTGCATTCAAGGAACAGTTTTCCAAAAGTGCAATAACCAATTTTGGAAGCGGTTGGACTTGGCTGGTGAAAGAAGGAGACACATTGGCTATTCTGAATACAAATGACGCCGATTCAGCCTTGGCACACGGGAAAGATGCCCTCCTCACCATTGACGTCTGGGAGCATGCCTATTACATTGATTATCGTAATGCCAGACCCAAATACGTAGAAGCCTACTGGAACCTGGTGAACTGGAATTTTGCAAACAGGAATTTAGTTTAAATGCCTTTTCAATTCTACACCGCACTCCACATTTTTGGGATAGGACTTCTTATCGTTTCATTGGGAGGTATGAGCGTTCATGCCATTCTCACTGATAAGACACAAGCTTTGCGGCGTCCCCTACTTGTTCTCCATGGATTTGGCTTATTTCTGATTGTGATTAGCGGCTTTGGAATGCTTGCCAAAGTAGGAATTGGCTGGCCTTTGCCCCTTTGGATTACAAGTAAAGTTCTCATCTGGATTATTTTTGGTGGATTGATAGCCGTTTTTTACAAAACCGATATTCTCAACAAGGCCATTTGGGTTATAGTACCGATGCTTTTTCTTTTTGCTTGGTATTTGGCCTCATTCAAGCCTTGGTAAAAGAAGTTGTAGAAAAATCAATCATCAAAAACTTCATTACATATTATTAAGTACCAAAACCAAAAAACCCTGCCGAAGCAGGGTTTTTTGTTGGAGGGTGTTTTATAGGGCAAATCTAATTATTGAAATCTTTTATTTTTTTCCTTTTAAAATTATTTCAGATGGAATTTTCTTATCTAACTTCCGTACCGGAAATTAAAAACAAAAAAGCATAAATCAATCAATTACATTTATAAACTCTCAAACAATATTATTTATGATATTTTCATTTGGAACCATTATTATTTTTATGATAGATGGAGTCCGCAGGAGTGTTTTCAAATGCCAAAGATGTGTGGAAGGGTTGCTCAATTGTGTGGTTTAATGCTATTTATACTATTCCCTCCCCCCTAGTTGGATTGGTAAGACTTTGAAGCACCGAACAGCCTTATTATACTTGCTTTTAACCGGAGTTTTATGGAGTATGGGTGGTGTATTGATCAAAAGTATTCCATGGCCGCCAATGGCTATCGCTGGTTTGAGAAGCGGATTCGCCGGTCTGACCATTTTTATTATTATCAGAAATCCCAAATTTACTTGGTCAAAATATCAAATCGGAGCAGCAATATCCTATGCGGGTACAGTCACCTTTTTTGTCATTGCCAATAAACTTACCACCGCAGGAAATGCCATTTTACTCCAATACACCGCCCCCATTTATGTTGCTTTATTAAGTTATTATTTTTTGGGAGAACGTGCATCTAAGGTTGATTGGCTTGTGATAATTGGAATGATTATTGGATTGGGATTGTTTTTTTTGGATGAATTAACCATTGCCGGGTATTATGGAAATATATTTGCCATAGCTGCAGGTATTTCCTTTGCGGCATTTACCATTTTACTGCGGAAGCAAAAACATGCTTCACCCATTGACTCAGTTCTGTTGGGTAATATTCTGACATTTGTAATCTGTCTGCCTACGATTGTTAGTACCGTTGATTATGATGTCCAGTCATGGTGTTTAACTATATTTTTGGGAATATTTCAATTGGGGATTCCTTATATTTTATTTTCAATAGCAATCAAACATGTCACTGCATTAGATGCAATCATTTATCCGACAATAGAACCTATTTTAAATCCCATTTTAGTTTATTTGATTATAGGCGAAGCTTTGGGAACCTATGCCATCTGGGGTGGAGTAATGGTTTTAGGCAGTATCATTATTCGGGCAGTCATTAAAAATTACCATAAACAAGTAACAAATATAAATAGGAATAATTCCTATTAGTAATTAATATCTTTCAACAATTATGAGATATTCTATACAAAGAGAACTGGTTCTTCAGCGAATTCTGTCAGCAAAAATTCACCCGACCGCTGAATGGATTTTTAATGAAGTCAAAAAAGAAAAATCCAATATAAGTTTTGGAACGGTTTATCGAAATCTCACTCAGTTGATCGATCGAGGATTAATCAGATTGATCCAATTTAACGGTATTGCCCATTATGATGGCAATATGAATCCTCATAATCACTTTATATGTAATGAATGCAGTCAAATTTATGATATAGAAATAGAATTAGAAGATTTTATTTCAGAAATGGAATTAAAAACGAATCATTACGTGTCTAGTTACCATATCAAGGTGAGGGGCACATGTAGAAAATGTAAAGTAAACTGATTAAAAATAAAGGAGTACATCAATGTTGGTAACAAAACCTGCACCGGACTTTAAGGCTACTGCCATTATGCCGGATAATTCATTCAAGGACATCAGCATAGCTGATTACAAAGGCAAGAAGGTGGTGCTTTTCTTCTATCCGCTAGACTTCACCTTTGTATGTCCGACAGAGATCATTGCCTTTGACCATCGTCTAGATGAATTCAAGAAACGCGGAGTAGAAGTGCTTGGCTGTTCTGTCGATTCACAATTCAGTCACTTGGCATGGAAAAATACGGATGTTAATGATGGAGGAATCGGTCAAGTACAATATCCGATCATTGCAGACTTGGACAAATCCATCGCCCGAGCTTACGATGTTTTATTGGGTTCTGAACCTGCGAGCATTTTAACGGATGAGGACGAATATGAATCAACCGTGGGCGGCGGCGTTGCACTACGGGCTTCATTTTTGATTGATGAAGATGGCATTGTTCGCCATGCGGTCATCAATGATCTTCCACTGGGAAGAAATATTGATGAAATGCTGCGCATGGTTGATGCACTAACGCATAATCAAAAACATGGTGAAGTATGTCCTGCTGGTTGGAATGAAGGAGATGATGGTATGAAAGATACAGCTAAAGGAGTATCAAGTTATCTCGCGACCCATTCTGACGAGTTATAATACCTTATTAAACAGATGGTGAATAGGTCGCAAAGTGCGGCCTATTTTTTTTTATAATTAGTTTTAACGATTTGTTTATTCTAATCCTGAATATATTTTAAATTCACTATAGCAATAGTGTAAATAAATTAATAATTCATTCGAGGTAATAATATAATATGTCGAGTTGGACTAAAAATAGTTTTATTGATCACATGACAGAGAACTGTAGTCGTGAGGTAGCAAAAGTCGGTCGTTCTATCATCGAATTCAGCGAAAAATATGCAGATGAGTTGACATGGGGACGCGGGAATGACCATGGTACATTAACATTCCGATGCAATTCTGATTTTGGTGTTTTACCCTTGTTTCATATGACAAGTAATGGAACATTGAACATTCAAATTAATTTCTTACGCAGTAAAGATGTCCCAAAACAAGTTATGCTGGATATGGTACGAAAGCTGGAGTCAAACTTTCTTCGGGATTATGATGAAATCATGTATGATGTAGATACATTCGAACCTATGGACGAATTATTTTTCACTTCAACCCAAGTTGAAAAATTTCTGAATACAATGGAAGGATGCTGCTACAGATTGCGACAGTAAAGAAATGATTACATCCTTTTATCTGATTGGAGCCCTGTTGGCATTAGCTGGCGGGGCTCTTTCATTTTATTTCTATGGAGTGTATAAGGGATTCCTGTCAGGGAAACAATGGTGGATACCCTCAGTGTGTCAATTGGATGGCCAAACATGTATAGTTATTATGAACACACATTTTGGAAAAATTGCCGGAATTCCTAATGCGTTAAGCGGGACTGTTTTTTTATTACTCTATGCAGCTGTTCTTTTGGGTACTGACCAAAATTTAGTTCCCGCAAGTATTCCATTATTAATGGGCATGTTTACCATGTTCATTGGCGTATATCTTGTATATGGACTTGTCAAATTATCGGCAAGGTGTGTAGTCTGTCTGATAGTTCATTCATTGAACTTGATCATTTTTACTTTACTGATCATTAGTTTATTATAAACCAGTAAATCCTTAAAAAATAGTGAGAAAAAGTTTGTTTTATTAATAAAGTACTTTATATATTAAAGTACAATTAAACAGAGGAAAACAATGACAAAAGAAACAATTCAAGACGATTTAGCTTTTATTAAAAAAATTGTTGAAGAAAGCAGAAAAAATGTCTGTGCCAGTGGTATTCACCTGATTGTATGGGGAATTCTAGTTTCGATAGGTTTGATGGTAAGTTGGTTTTTGGTAACATACTACCCAATTGAAAGAGGCAATGAATGGTTTCATTGGGCCTTGGTCATTACCGGTGGTTGGTTGTTTGAACTGATTTATGGTTGGAAAGTTGACTCGAAAAGACCCGTCCGAACCTACGCAGAAAAAGCTGATGGTATGTTGTGGTTGTCCATTGGGATTACAATGACAATTTTGGGCTTCGTTGGGGGAGTCACAGGAGCAATCAATACACATTTTTTATCCCCAATATTTTCTACGACGTTAGCCATTGGGTATTTTACATCCGGTGTGCTGTATGATGTAAAATGGGTTCGTAATCTGGCATTTGGCTGGTGGGCCGGCGCTATTATCATGTTTATTTTTCCCGGACTATACCATCTATTACTCATGACCGGAATGATGATAGTTTTCCAGACCATTCCGGGATATATCATTTATAAAAATTGGGGTTAATAATTCGTGTCGGAATTTGATTATCAGCAGTTAGACGATATCATTCATTCCCGGATCCGCTTGGCCATTATGGCTTTGCTGGTTTCAGTGGAATCGGCCACTTTCGTCTATATTCGTGAAAAAGTGAATACGAGCGACGGCAACTTGAGTGTACACATTCGAAAACTGGAGGATGTAAACTATGTATCATCCACAAAAAAATTTATAGACCGGAAACCGGTGACAACGTTTAAAATATCGGTCCTTGGGCAATCCGCATTTGAAGAATATGTAAATCGATTGAGTGATTTAATTAATCACTAAGGAATGAAAAAAAAGCAGGAAACAATCACAATCTTATTCATGTTTTTTACAATTATTTTAGGGAAATCTGTGGATGATTATCTTCTTAAGGGGAAAGTCCAATACGAAAAACTATTGGAAATAGTTGGGTTAAAACACAACTATTATTAGAGATAAAAAGAAAATAATAAAATTATGTATCCCGATTTATCGGAAAAACTTCCGCAAAGTTAAACATTGGAAAAGAAAAGATGAGAAAAATAATCTTTCTTCTAACTTTTACAGGGTTAGTTTGGAGTCAAACAGGAAAACTATCCGGTGTTGTTCGTGACGCATCTACACACCAGCCGCTCATCGGTGTGAATATAATAATTAACAATGCGGAACTGGGAGCCGCCGCGGACATGAAAGGGTATTTCATAATAGAGAATGTTCCCGTGGGAAGTTACAATATTCATGTATCCATGATCGGTTATGAAGCAGTTTCCAGAGCTAATGTTCACATTGTACCGAAACGAAATACGGTTGTCAATTTTAATCTTCATCCGCAGGCTATCCAGGGCGAAAGTGTGGAAGTAATCGCAACTTATTTTGAAAAGACCAGAGATGCCATCACCAGCAGCCGGACGATTGATATTGAAGAAATCCGTTCGGACCCCGTTGGCGTATTTGACATTATGTCTATGATGCAGAGTTTACCTTCTGTTATCTCCGGAGCTGATCAAACCAATGAAATCATCGTTCGCGGCGGTAATCCAGGTGAAAATTTATTTGTTATGGATCATATCGAGATCCCTTACCCGACCCATTTCCCTGAACAAGGGAAGGGTGGTGGTCCTATAACCATGGTTGATACGGATTTTATTGAGCGGGTGGATTTCTATGCCGGTTCCTTTCCCGCTAGATACGGCGATAAAATTTCATCCGTTATGGATGTAACGCTCCGGGATGGAAATCGGGACAGACATCTATCGGAATTCAATTTCAATATGGCAGGGTTTGGGTTCAATTTTGAAGGACCATTCACTCAAAAAGGTTCTTATATATTTTCACTAAAACGGTCATTTTTAGATTTTGTTATTCAACAAGCCGGTCTGATGGCAATTCCAAAATACTGGACAAGCCAGGGGAAAATAACGTATGATATAAGTCCAACGAAAAAATTGTCTTTTAATATCATTGGCGGAATAGATGAAATAAATATAGAAGGTGAAGATGATCCTCAACTTCGGGGAGCGGAGAATGTTGATTTTCATTCCAATCAGTTAACACTTGGCTTGACGTATAAAAATCTGTTTTCCAAAAAAGGTTACGGCATTATTTCATTAAGCGGGAGCCGAATAGGATTGAATACGGATGTGTATCGCTATTTACCCGATGGAGAGAAAGAAGTATACTATGCTCAAAATGATGCTGAATGGGAATCCACCCTAAAAGGAGATTGGGTCTATAGAGTAAGTCCCAAATTCGAAACAAGTTTTGGGTTTAACATCAAATCGATCAATTTGGACTATGATAACTGGCGGGAAGAAGGACCGAGGGAAATTTACGGATATTCTTTATCTGCAAATGATCCAATCATACCCATTTCTGAAGACGATTTTTGGGCGAATTATTTTCGGCATGATTCATTAAGGTTTGAATCCATAGCTACAATTGGGAGTTATGATACAGTTGTGACTAAATCGATTTTGGACTTTGCAAAAGTGGGAATTTTTGGACAAGTAAATTTGAAACCTTTTTCCAAGTTAGAAATAACACCGGGCTTGCGATATGAGAGTATTAGTTATACAGGAGAAGGTAATTTATCGCCGCGATTGGGCATATCTTATCAGATTAAACCAATATTAAAAGTGAATTTTTCCGGTGGTCGTTATTTTCAAACACCGTTTAATTATCACTTGAATTCGTCCCGAGGAAATACAAAATTATTAAAAAATTATTTTGCTGATCAGTTGGTGGCAGGTTTGGAATATTTTTTAAGCGCCGATACCAGAGCAACTTTTGAAGTTTATACGAAAAAGTACGATGATATGATTGGCTATAATATTTTACAGGATAGTAAGGGCAGAGACAGCTTGGACTTTAAACATTTGGTTAATTTGGGTAAAGGTGAGTCGAAAGGAATAGAGTTTTTTATTCAGAAGAAATACACAAATAACTGGTATGGTTCTTTTGCATGGTCTCATTCTGTGTCTGAAGGTGTGGATCCAAGAAACGGTGAAAAATATTCATGGAACTATGATTACGGCGATGTTGTCACCCTTGTAGGTGGATATAAAATCCGGTTTATAGAGTATGACTGGTATCGTAAACATAAAGAAACTTTATTAGCAAAAGTCACGTCCTGGCTGCCATTTGCTCCTGCGGATGAGTATGAAATCGGTATAAAATTACGCTATATGGGAGGACGACCGTATAGCCCAAAAACGTACGATCATAATATCCGAGAATGGTACGTGAATTCAACAGATGCCTGGAATACAGAACGATATGATGAGTATATTCGATTCGATATTTTGTTTCAGCAGCGCTTTAACTTCAAAAAAGTGAACTTAATCGTATATTGGGATATTATGAATGTTTTTAACCGGGGTAATCCCTGGGAAACCATTTATTTGGAAGATGGATCAACTGACATGGCATGGCAATATAAAACCTTTCCTGTCGGCGGAGTGATTCTGGAATTCTAATGGGACTCTACTTATTCCTCCTATTTGTCATCTTTACCGCTTTAATCGGAACGATCATTTTTATTTCTATGAAAAATAAAAAAGAAGACAGCTATACCAATTTGGAGACAGAAGAATGGAATTGTCCGGAATGCGGTTTTCACGTCCAGGCAGGGAATAGGTGCATTTATTGTGATACAGAAAAGCCTTCCTGATATATCCGTCGTAATCCCAACGTATAACAGGGCTCACATATTACCGCGAGCGTTGGATTCGGTATTGAATCAAACACTTCAGCCACAAGAAATCATTGTGGTAAATGATGGTTCTACGGATCAAACAAAAAATGTATTATCAAATTATCCTGGGTTACTCGTCATAGAACAGGAAAACCTGGGTGTCAGCTCCGCCCGAAACAGCGGGATTGAAAAAGCGAGCGGACATTGGATAGCTTTTCTGGATTCAGATGATGAATGGCTGCCGGACAAACTGGAAAAGCAATGGGTTGCCATTTGCAGGGATAACAAGTTGATTTGTCACACGGAAGAGATTTGGATCCGCAATGGAAAGCGGGTAAACCCCATGAAAAAGCATCAAAAATACGGTGGCCGGATATATGAAAAATGTTTACCGCTTTGTGTGATTTCTCCTTCTTCAGTGATGATTCACAAATCTGTTTTTGATGATATTGGTGTTTTTGATGAATCCCTGGAAGTGTGCGAAGATTACGACTTGTGGCTGCGGATTTGTGAGAAATATCCTGTGTTATTTATTGATGAATCGTTGATGGTAAAATACGGCGGACATGAGGATCAGCTATCCAGAAAACATTGGGGCATGGATCGGTTTCGCGTACAAGCGTTGGAGAAAATGGTGGATTCCGGATGTTTGAATAAAAGCCAGCGCCTTGCTACCATTAAAATACTTATTCAAAAATTGGAGATTATCATCAACGGTATGAAAAAGCGTGGCAAGGATGATGCAGCGGTAAAATGGAAAGTAAAGTTAAATAAATATTTGTTAATGTAATTCGTCGGTTGTTTGCAGAATTAAACTTTGCGCCTCGATGTGTCGGGGTAAACTTCCGCAAAGATCATTGAATCTTTCAACTTTTTTATAAAAATATTCAGACCAAAATTTGCTGATTGGTTAATTCTGCTTAACATAACAGATGAAAATTCTATTTTGGGTTACACTATCATAATCCGTTTTAAATTCATATAGATGAAATATCCGATCACATTACTATTTTTCTTGAGCTTGGATTGATTTCCGTGGATGTATCGCCCTTTGTTTCCTGTGCTGCCGATATTAATGAAAACGGCAATGTAACATTCCTTGATGTCATACAACTTTTGATTATGGTTATGGGTTGGTAATATGAAAACAGAGTTATTTAATTCGCTTATTATAATACAGGAAATCGATATTTATTACCCTTTTGTAT
This sequence comes from Fidelibacterota bacterium, assembly GCA_022561485.1. Taxonomy (GTDB): domain Bacteria; phylum Fidelibacterota; class Marinisomatia; order Marinisomatales; family TCS55; genus JADFRD01. The sequence continues at coordinate 34,507 of JADFRD010000001.1, forward strand.
TTCCCTCTATTAGCGAAGCGCAGGGGAAAAAATAAGGTGTCATATGAATTCTTCTCCCCTGTCTGTCCGCCGAAACTGAAATGTAGGCGGGTCACAAGGGGAGAATGAAAAGAGGTGTTTGATATAATGAAGAAATTTTTAGTTTTCACAGCGGTCTTATCTCTGATTCAGGCTGAACCCAATTGGGAAAAAATTCGCCATGAAACTGTGGACATGTTTCAACAATATCTGCGCATAAATACCAGCAATCCTCCGGGAGATGTAAGGAAAGCTGCAAAATGGTTTGCCGATATTTTTGCAAAAGAAGGTATCCTTTTCGAAACATTTACTGTACCGGAAGATCCAAGACGCATGCATGTTTTAGCTGAACTGAAGGGTATGAATCCGGAATTAAAACCATTGCTCTTGCTCAATCATATGGATGTGGTTCCGGTTGATGAAGAATTTTGGAATGAAAAGCCTTTTGACGGAGAATTGAGAGATGGTGTGATTTACGGCCGTGGCGCATTGGATATGAAAGGTTTGGGTATTATGGAACTCATGGCAATAATCCAGCTTCATCGGGAGGGTTGGCGTCCGGAGCGAACTATTAAATTTTTAGCCGTAGCTGATGAAGAAATCCTGGGTGAATATGGAACCCAATGGATGATTAAACATCACTGGGATAAGCTGGACCCCGAATGGGTCTGGGACGAAGGTGGTATTGGGAGTAAAGATTCATTCCCCGGGGTTAGCGCTTTTGCTATTGCTGTAGCCCAGAAAAAATCCTTCTGGGTGGAAGCGGTTGTGGAAGGAAAATCCGGGCACGGTATGCGGCCCTATAAGGATCACCCCAATGAAATATTGGTAAAAGCGCTGGCAAGGATCGTGGAATGGAATACACCGTTAGAAATCAATCCTGTGGTTGATGAAATGTTCAATCGCTTGGGAGAAAAAATCGGAGGAGGGCAGGGGTTTGTCATGAAAAGCCTGGATAATGGATTGGTACGGTTTTTCGCCGGTGGAACGGTTGCAGACGCCAGTACATCCGTTAATGCCATGCTTAGGAATACCATTTCACTCACCATGCTGAATTCGGGTTATAAAACAAATATCATTCCGGAAAAAGCAACCGCCACGTTGGACATTCGTCTGTTACCCCACGCGGAACCAGAAGATTTTTTAGAGGATCTGAAAACTATCGTGAATGACGACCGCGTTCAATTTATTTTAAAACGTACACCCAGGAACAAATATGTTTCGGATTGGAATACAGATTTTTTCAATATACTGCAAAATGAATTGGAACGGGAAAAACCAGATGCATTGGTTATGCCCTTTATGACCATTGGTGGAACGGATTCCCAATTTTTCCAGGCAAAAGGAATAAACTCTTATGGGCTGGTTCCGGTCATGGTGACGGAAGCAGATATTCAATCCATCCATGGAATTGATGAACGACTTTCCGTAGATAATCTGATGATGGGCACGCGCATTGTTTACCATACCATCAAACGCACCTGCGGACCCAATGAATAAGCCGCTCATTTACGAACCTATGACTGCTTTTACCGATTTACTGATATTTGCACTGGGGCTGTATTTTGCCAAAGAACTTTATGGCTTTTACACTGCCAAATTGTATGATGTCCATCTTTACTTTATGATGGTGTTTTTCTTCATGGGACTGGCGGGATTGTTCGGCACATTATCTCATGGTATTGGTCCCCATTTTTCGGATGGTGTGCATACATTTTTGTGGAGGATGACGTTGTACAGTATTGGGCTAACAACTTTTTCCATGCTTCTGGGCGGGCTCTATCACGTGGTTCCTTTTCAAACAATGGAGTGGCTGAAATGGCTGCCCTTGATTGGCTTGATTGTCTTTTTTGTACTCATCACAAAACATGATGATTTTTCAACCGTTGTTTGGTTTTATATACCGGTTATGACATTGGTACTCATTATGATGTTGTATTCCTGGCTGCGCTTTCAGGGTGACGGTACAGTTTGGATCATTATGAGCATTTTGGTTGCATTTGTCGGAGCAATCGTTCAGCAATCCGGGTTTTCAATCCACAAGCATTTCAACCATAATGATATTTATCACGTCATTCAAATTAGCAGCATGTATTTGTTGTATAGAGGAGTGTTGGTGTTGAAGGATTTTGGATAATAAACTTCGTAAGGTTATCGTTAGTTTATCTCATGAAGTCTGGAGACTTCATTCAAGCAAAGGGTGGTTATAGTGACAAAAAACCTTTCAAAGGTTGCCCGCCAAAAAACAGGCGGATAGGCGAACCGTCGTTGAAAGGTTCATAAAATGATATTTTCTTTGGTGGGGGAAGTGTTGTAATTTTACTCAAATGAGGAATTAGATTGAAACATCTGACCAAAATATCCATAGTCACTTTAGTATTTATTTCTCTTTCAAATGTATTCGCACAAACGGATACTCTTTCGACAGATGCCATATATTTAGCTCTTCGTTCGCAAGAACAAGTTCATCTTGATTCGTCTTTGGCTTGGAATTATCAATCAGCACTCGATCGGGCTTATGAAGTGGAAGACTCCATGAGATATGTTCATGTTTTTCCACCTTATGTTAATGGTCAAATCATTCTCAATACGAATGCGGATTGGGCTTCCGCATGGGACTCGGGAAGTGTATGGACGGGAGATCCATTTATTGATTCACTTGGGCTGGAATATGATTTATACGATGTTAAAGTATATACATGGTTCTATATATTAAAATTTAATTCTGTATTTCAAGCATGGCGGTTGGGTGATATATATGAAATGCACCCTGAAGTCAATTATGCCGAACCAAATGGTTTTATTGGTGATGGGGATGATATTGTGGGCTTTCAAAAAAATGATTCCACTTATTTTGGATTTTCTATCGGATGGGGAGATTGTCTCGCTGGTTGTATTCATAGGTATTACTGGATGATTCGTACCAGCGAAAATGATGCCATGCTTTATTGGGAAGGAGGTGATTTCGATGGCATCCCTATCTGGGATATTGTTAATGTTAGATGGAATGGGATGCTTCCTGAAGATTATTCAGACGACTACAGTTATTACTGCTTTACTTATTTTGAAAATGCTGATTCCCTTTATCACACAATTTTATATTCATCCAAATGGTGGGAGCGGCTCTATGCTGTGGAAGTATTGTGGCGATTTTATGTTGAAAACATGTGGTGCGGTAATCAGTATAACCAATGGCAATCTATGAAAAATTATTTGAATAACCATTATGATCAAAGTATTACTGTTTTACTCATAGCCATGAATGATTCGGATCACGATGTACAAGCTGCAGCGCAGCACGCGCTTGATATGCTGGAGAATGTATCGACAGAATTAGAAATTATTTTACCCAATTTCATACAATTGTTTCCGTCTTATCCTAACCCATTCAATCCCAAAACCACCATTCGGTTTGATATTGGGGTAAAGACGCAGCATGCTGCATCTCTACAGATTTATGATTTAACCGGAAGGCTGGTGGAGACGTTGGTGAATGGTAAACTGGTGAGCGGTGAGCATGAAATCGTATGGAATGCCGGCCACCTGCCCAGCGGTGTGTATTTTGTACGGTTGCAAAGCGGGGAGTTTGTGGAGAATCAAAAAGTAATCTTTTTAAAATAATAATCCATTTTTAACGCATTTTCCTTTAAGAGATATATTCCAACTAAACTAAATTCCCATCCGTTTTTTTAAGAGGAAATTGTGGACATCAACATAAAAGAAAAGAATTCATATTCCCGGGAAATGTCTGTGCAGATCCCGTGGGAAGAACTGCAAAAAGATTTTTACAAGCATGTAAAATACTTTAATAAAAAAATACAGCTCCCAGGGTTTCGCCCGGGTAAGGTGCCGGTAAAGGTGCTTTTAAAACAGTTTTTGCCAACTATTGAAGCTGATTTTATAGAACATGCATTAAACACGTATTATTTAAAGGCGTTGAAAGAAAAGGAATTGCTTCCGGTGAATAAAGCAGAAGTGGAAAAAGTTGATTTCCATTTTGAAGGAGATTTGTCTTTCACAGCCAAATTTGAAATCGAACCGGATTTAATACTTCCAAAGCTTAAAAAGAAATCACTCAAAGTTCAGAAGACAACCTATATCCACGACAGTGTAGATGTAGATTATGTTATTCATGATCTACAACGAAATCACTCCACTATGGAAACAGTAGAAGATGGTGCTGATGAAGGACATTTTGTTTTAACTGACCTGCAAAAACTGGATCAAAGCGGCGTACCCATTATAGGGAAAAAATTAGAAAAACAATATTTAAAAGTGGGTGGCGGAGTCATAAAAGATGAAAATCTGGATAGGCTGAAAGGTGCGAAAGCAGGTGATAAAATCAGAATGTATCTCACGGTAAATGAGCAGGGTGAAAAATCAGAATATGACGTTTCTGTGATTAATGTTGAAAAAGAAGTTTTACCGGAAATTAACGAAGATTTCATCAAAATGGTTGATCCTGATGCCTCCACCGAAGATGAATTCCGGGCTAATGTGGAAACTCGCATCAAAGATAATTATAAACACCGCAGCCTTGAAGCCTTTGAGCGACAATTGTCGGATGCCATGATTGAATTAGTCAACCCTGAATTCCCTCCATCAATGGTGGACTCTTACCTGGATCACATTGTTGAAGATGTAAAGAAATCCGGACAGCCCGGCGCAGAAAACGTAGATGAAGCAAAAGTCCGTGAAACGTATCAATCGGTTGCGGAACGGAATTTAAAGTGGTTTATGGTTCGTAAAGCCCTTATCAGTCAACACGATATAAATGTGACCCAAGAGGAAGTAGAAGCTGAAATTCAACAATTACTGGCTCGCTCACCCCAGCATACCCAGGAGATAGTAAAATATTATAAAAAACCAAGCAACCGCACGCGAATTGAAGATGATTTATTGGAGAAGAAAATATTAGATTGTATACAGCAATTTGCTAAAATAAAAGAGGTGGAAGTAAAAACGAAAGACCTCCGCCAACAGGAGGTTCATGATCATGACTAAATATTACAAAGAAATTGACCAACTCATCCCCATGGTGGTGGAGCAGACAGGTCGCACGGAACGGGCTTACGATATATATTCACGTTTACTAAAGGAACGGATCGTTTTCTTGGGAACACCCATTGATGATTCCATATCGTCGCTGATTATCGCCCAGCTATTATTTCTCGAAGCAGACGATCCGGAAAAAGATATTTATCTGTACATCAATTCCCCCGGTGGATATATCACTTCAGGTCTAGCCATATTTGATACCATGAATTATATCAAACCAGACATTGCAACAATATGTATGGGACAAGCGTCCAGCATGGGTGCATTTATATTGGCAGGTGGAGCAAAGAAAAAGCGTTCGGCTCTACCCAATTCGAGAATTATGATCCATCAACCTATGGGGGGTACAGAAGGCCAGGCAACCGATATTAAGATACAAGCCGATGAAATCATTCGATTAAAAACTAAATTGAATCGTATCTTAGCCAAAAACACCGGTCAGCGCATCTCCAAGATAGAAAAAGATACTGATCGAAACTATTTTATGAGTTCAAAAGAAGCGACAGAATATGGTATTATTGATTCAGTATTAACTGTACGGAAATAAAATGAAAATTGATCCAGCCGGAAAATCCTCATTTACCCCGGACCGAATTCCGGATACTGATGCATCAGCCCCGCAGCATAAAACACTTCCAAAACCTTCAGAAATAAAAAAGTATATAGATCAATATGTCATTGGTCATGAGCAGACCAAAAAAGTTGTCGCTGTTGCTGTTCATAACCATTATAAGCGTATTTTCTTAAATGATGTGGATGATGGTGTGGAACTGGAAAAAAGCAATATTCTAATGATCGGTCCCACCGGCACAGGAAAAACACTGATTGCTCAAACACTGGCCAAGTATCTTTCTGTTCCATTTGCCATTGCGGATGCGACGTCATTGACCGAAGCCGGTTACGTGGGTGAGGATGTGGAGAATATTCTTGTGCGACTGCTCCAAGTTGCCAATTACAGTATCAATTTTGCAGAGCAGGGAATTGTTTACATTGATGAGATTGATAAAATCGGCCGTAAGTCTGCCAGCAGCTCCATTACGCGTGATGTTTCCGGAGAAGGTGTGCAGCAAGCCATACTCAAAATATTGGAGGGGACCATTGCGAATATTCCGCCAAAAGGAGGCCGCAAACATCCCGAACAGAGCTTGATTCCTATCAATACAAAAAATATACTCTTTATTTGCGGTGGATCCTTTGAAGGACTTAATGACATCATTTCCCACAGGATTGGCAAAAAGGAGATTGGCTTTGGCGGAAGTAAAAAACGTCAAGATTCCGGACCCCATGGATTATTAACACAGGTATCACCACCGGATTTGATTGCTTTTGGATTTATACCTGAACTGATTGGTCGTTTACCCATGATAACCACACTGGAATCTCTTACTGAAGATGAATTACATGAAGTACTGATTACACCAAAAAATTCAATTATAAAGCAATATCAGAAGCTGTTTCGCATGGAGGGAATCGAACTGGATTTTAGAAAAGATGCCTTAAAAGCGGTGATTGTTAAAGCTCATGAACATCAAGCAGGTGCAAGAGGTTTACGTTCAGTTCTGGAAAAATCCATGATGGATATTATGTATCACATTCCTGAAATGGAAGGTGTTCATAAGATCATTATCACAAAGGATGTGATTGAAAAAAACAAAGACCCCCTTTACCGACGACGACGGAAATCGGCGTAATAAATAGGATCATTATTTTAATGAAGGTCTAATAATTTATTTACAAAATTATTTTTAAATAACAAATGGAGTTTATCTATGGTTACAATTTTACGAGTGAGCTTAATTTTTTTTATTTTAGGCGTTTCTACGGCGTTTTCTAAAAATAATGATTTAAATAATATAATACCGGGGGAGTTAATTATGAAACTTGGACCTGGCACAGCATTGATATCCCGTAGCAATCAATTTACAGGAATCTCAGCAATAGATAATGTTCTTTCTCAGTATCAGATCGACGAAATATCTCCTGCGGTGCCATATAAAAAAAGAGACCCCAAACTGCCTGATATTAATAGAATTTACAGAGTCAAATTTTTTGACGATATTGATCCAAGAATAATTTGTAATAACCTCAATAATTTGCCCAGTGTTTTATATGCTGAACCAAGGTTTATCTATTACAAAACAGCCACTCCGAATGATCCGCTATATTCTAGCCAATGGCACCTGCCGGTAATTGGCGCTAGCTCTGCATGGAACACCACGAAGGGTGATACGAATGTCATTATCGCTATAGTGGATAATGGTGTTGATATAAATCATGAGGACCTTGCTAATAATATATTCACAAACTGGGCAGAATTTTATGGTTCCCCCGGGGAGGATGATGACAAAAACGGATATATCGATGACATTCATGGCTGGGACTTTGGAGATAATGACAATGATCCTATAGGATCAACAGATCAAGATCATGGAACACACGTCGCTGGTTGTGCTGCAGCTGTTACTGATAATGGTATTGGTGTTGCTGCACCCGGTTGGAAGTGCAAGATTTTACCATTAAAGTTTGCACGAGATAGTGATGGGGGTGAATTTTTAAGTGGAGATAATGCAGCAGCAATTATATACGCTGCTGACATGGGTGCAGCAGTAACCAACAACAGTTATGGTGGCGGATTCAGTAATTATGATCTGGACGCATTTCAATATGCATATGAACTTGGTACACTTTCATTTGCATCTGCTGGAAATAGTAATCAATTTGAACCTGCTTATCCGGCAGCATATCCTCATGTTATGAGCGTTGCTTCCACACAAACTGGAGATATCAAGTCTGATTTCTCAACCTATCATTTATCAGTCGATGTATCGTCACCCGGCTCGTCCATTCTTTCCACTGTACCAAATGACGAATACGCATATTTCAGTGGAACATCCATGGCAAGCCCTGTCGCAGCAGGCGTTGCTGCTCTTATCAAATCTCAATTCCCGAATTTGAGTGCATATGAGTTAAGTTTAAGACTGTCTGCAACAGCAGATGATATCTACAATGTCAATTCTGAATATAATTTATTTTTAGGATCAGGTCGCGTTAATGCAAATAATGGTGTAACCTATACTGATAGTCAATTGAGGGAGATTCCCACAAGACTGGACTTGATTTCATCGGTTATCAGCGACTCTGCTTACGGAAATTTTGATTTTATCTTTGATCCGGGTGAAACAGTACAAATCAGCCTTGAGCTTTATAATTATTCAATTTTTGGTTCTGATAACATTGATCTGGAACTAACGACCAACAATGAAGACTTGAACATTCTAAATAGTAGCGTTTCAAATTTATCTGTAGACAATGAAAATAGCCTCATTGTATCAAATGCTTTTGACGTTGAGATATTCGAAAGTGCGGATATAGGAATTACTGAAATGGAATTGCTTATTTATCAGGATGATGAGTTCTTGCTCTCTTATACAATCCGAATGAATGTTGGTACCGCTCCTGTTCTGGTTGTAGATGATGATAATAACACTGTCGGAGCTGAAAATGCTGAACTTTTTTATACAACTATTCTTGATTCCCTGGGTATCGACTACTTTATTCATAACCGATCTTATGATGGACCATTAACACCAGGTCAGTTAACCAAGAGCCCAATTGTTATATGGTTAACAGAATGGGCTTTCCCTACTCTGGATGTAGATGACCGTAACGTTCTGGCGTCTTACCTAGATATGGGCGGAAATTTATATATTAGCGGCCAGGACCTTGGCTGGGACCTCAATGAAAACCCAGGCAGCTCATCCCAAACTGAATTTTTTTCAACTTATTTGCACGCGAATTGGGGCGGAGATGATGCCGGCACTTTTCAGGTTAATGGTATTCCGGGAAATCCAATTTCAGATGGACTGAGTTTCAGCTTTTACCAACCCGGTTATGATGGATCAGAACAATTTCCCGATTATTTCACTCCTACAAATGATGCTGAACTGATTTTTCAATATGACAATGGATTGGGTATGGGGCTTAGTTACATCGGCGATTACCGACTGGTTTATACAGGTATTGGATTAGAAACGTTTGGAAGCAGCATTAATTCTGTAGCTCCTGATGATGTTAATGACATCCAGGAGACTTTTTTGGAGCGAACGCTAAATTTTCTGAATTTCATTACCCACATACCATTAACAGATACAGAAGACTCCACCTCGAGTATTGAATTTCATGTCAAACTCTTCAATGATGGAGAAGGAATATCAATACCAACATTAAACTATAAAATGAGCGATAGTGATTATATTTCTGTTCAAATGGTTGATACATTGGACGGTTATTACTATTGGGTGGTAGGTCCTGATTCATCCGTGATTGTAAAATATTATTTCAGTACCAGTACCGAATATTACAATTGGACCAACCCCATTAATTTAAATGCACCATTCATGATTAACATTGGCCGTGACTTGATACCCCCAGAGTTAAGGGATTTAACTCAGATAGAGAACAGGATTGATCGATCAGGTAGTGAAGATGTGATGGTAATAGCAACCGACAATATCGGTGTGGAGGAGGCCACATTAAATTGGTATTATTCCTCTAATCCCAATGAAGTAGAATCTGCCACCATGGTATATGAGAATAATATGTGGGTGGGATCATTAAATTATAATGGTCTACCTGGAAACGAAATGGTTTACTACTACGCTTCGGCTGTCGATAGTGCATCGAATGCAAATGTAGGCTATTCCGATACACTCAGTTTTAAAATAATCAATACAACAATTCTGACAAATTGGGATGATGACGAGGTTGGGCCCTGGGACACAGGTGATAGTTGGGGATTAATGTTTATTAATTCAGTCCTCGGAAAGGGAATGAACGATTCGCCTGGAACGAGTTACGAGAATAATAAATCAGATACACTCACTCTATTAACTCCATTTCAAATTAGTGATTATAATACAGCATATTTACAATTTTGGAACGGATCGGTTTTGAAAGATGGTGATTATGGTACCGTAGAAGTCTCGGGTAACATGACTGATTGGACACAAAAATATACCATTTCTGGAATGAATTTTGTGGAGACCGTTACGTTAGATGTCACAGAATATAAGGAAACAGGTGTTTATATCCGGTTTCTGATACACACGAATGAGAGTGATGTATCACAAGGATGGTTTATTGACGACATACAACTATTAGTAGATACCTCGATAGTGCTCTCGAATAAAGATATAGTCCACTTACCGATGGATTATAATCTTTATCAAAATTTTCCAAATCCTTTTAATCCAGTTACAACAATTCGTTTTGATCTTCCTGATGATTCACAGGCACGTTTAACCATTTATAATATACTTGGCCAGGAAGTATTAATATTGCTGGATGAAACGAAACTCGCCGGTACCCATGTAATTCAGTGGAATGCTTCAAATGTTGCCAGCGGGATATATTTTTATCGTTTGGAAACACCCCGGAAGCAGATTACAAAAAAACTGGTGGTGCTGAAATAGTATCATATGATACCAAAGGGATGGTTATTTTAAGATTCATGGTTGATTAATTCAATGTATTGATTGACAGCTTTTGTGGATATGCTGGCGCTGTTGCGCATTTTTTTTCCTATACTTTTATTTATAAGAAGGCTTTGCAAAGCCCTCTATAAGTTAATTGGCTTGGAAAAAATGAATCAGGTGAATCAGTCGCTTCAGGTGTAGACATATTGAACGTACAATTAAATGGCCAGTACCGTTCACAAAAGATGTTATTGGTCAAGTAAACCCTTTATCGTAACTTCCCGAGTTGCAGAGAGAAAAATGAAAAGAGTAGCAATTTTAATATTATTATTTGTTGGATTTGTGATGGCGTTGGATTGTCCGGCAGATTCTGCAAATCATATAGATAACCGTGCCTTGCTTCCCGATGGGACTCCAAATCCGAACTTAGGACAGGTTATTCCTACCGGTCTCTGTGCTTGCCTTGGGTTTGGAGCCGTTCTTTCGGGTATGCCCGAGGATTCATCGGTGACACTTATTGTAAAAATCGTTGATAATGAACCTATTCGTGGTGTCCAGGTGAGTGTATTTCATGATGCTGGATCCGCTCTTGAATATGGTGATTTTGGTTCTGTCTATAAAGGCATCAAACTAGAAAATGTATACAATGAAGAAGGCGAACCAATTGATAGTCCCGATGCGATGCAGTTATTGAGTAATGAAGTAGGCGATCATGTAAAAGTGATAGCATACGATACAAGCCGTGCTCAAACAGCAGGGGATAGTGAAGAAGGAGTCTTGTTTACCATAACATATAAAGCTCCCTATGGCCATGAAGGTTTGCCTGCAACAATTACCTTTTATCTTGACGAAGTAAAATTACCCGGTACATCCAGGGCTCCGGATTTATTGAATGTTGTATGCGATTATCCGGATGTTGATCATGCGGTTACTTTTAATACATCTGAAATGGTTGCTATTGGTGATGATGCCATCCCAACAGTTTTCAGTTTAGCCCAAAATTATCCCAACCCATTCAATCCCACCACGCGAATCTCATTTGACCTTCCGGAACAGTCGATGGTCAAAATGGTAGTGTATAATTTACTTGGCCAACAGGTGAATGTACTCACTAGTGATTTTATGAATGCCGGTCGTCATATTTTGGATTGGAATGGCTTGGACGCCGCCGGAAAGGAAGTAGCTTCAGGAATATATTTTTATGAACTTCGAGCGGGGAATTATGTAGTCAGGAAAAAGATGCTCATTTTACGCTAAACAGTTTAGATTTTAATTCAATTTGTATAAATTCCCCTGCCTGCCGTATCAGGGGAATATTTTTTATGCGCAAGAAAATGATACTAATGATAATATTGTTGATATCTGTCTTAATTGGACAGGATCAATATCGCTCCATCCAGCATGCTCAGGACGATTGGCAGGACTACACCCAATTCCAGAAGCATGAATTATTGTCTTTCTGCGATTTTCTCATTACTGAGGGAATTTATGAACGAGCATTATTGAGCCTTTTTCAATATTTATACCGATATCCAGGGGATAGTCTGGAAACAGTTATTTATTACTATATAGCCCGGAGTTATGAATTTTCCAATAACCCGGAACTAGCAAATATGTACTATAATCGGGTCCAGGAAATTTCGGGTAGTACGGACATAGTATTTCGAGCGGCTGAATTCAGGAAAATGTATTTATTGTTGGGTGGTGGGGAATATGATCAAATATTTGAAAAAACAGAACTGTCTGAGAATCCGTATGATCTAATATTTCGCGGTTACGCATTTTTTCATAAAATGAGATGGATTGAGGCACGCCAGGCTTTTTTGGCAGCGGAAGAACAGTTTGACCATCCTTATTATTCTAAAAGACTGACTCCAATGTTCAAGGCAATTGATGCTTCAGCCAATGTGCCATTAAGAAATAAGTGGTTATCATTTACTGCATCATTTGTTCCGGGCGGTGGGTATGCTTATTTAGATCAATGGGAAACGGCCGGTGGTACAATAATTTCGTTTATCCTTATTTCATCCATACTCACTTCATCAGCATTGTTGCAATCAGGGCAATTGACATTTGAAGAAACGAATCAAGCGGTCATTCCTGTATCGGGTGGAATTAAAACGATAAATGGATCATTTACTGATCAGAGAGGATATAGTGTACCAGGAAAAATCAGTTTAACGACAGCAAATGTTAAGATGTTAATACCTCCAATCGTTGTGGGTGCAGGATTATATATTGGCAGCATATGGAAAACATGGATGGATGTGGACGAAGCCAATAAAGTTCGAGTTCAACGATTTGTTGGTAAGGTTACGGATAAAATTTCTATAGATCGATTCATGGATTTTCCGGAACCGGAATTAATGGTTAAATGAGAAATATAAAATATAATTTAATAATGTAAGATATATGTATTGACATAGGATAAATAAAGGAATTAA
>JADFRD010000001.1:50000-74717 GCA_022561485.1 Fidelibacterota bacterium
GTGAATCTGCCGGGACCATCCGGTAAGGCTAAATACTCCCATGTGACCGATAGTGAACTAGTACCGTGAGGGAAAGGTGAAAAGTACTCCTAACGGAGAGTGAAATAGAACCTGAAACCGTATGCCTACAAGCAGTCAGAGCTCTAGATATCTTCGGATATCAGAGTGATGGCGTGCCTTTTGCATAATGAGCCAGTGAGTTACTCGTATGTTGCAAGGTTAAGACTTAAAGGTCGGAGCCGTAGCGAAAGCAAGTCTGAATAGGGCGTTGAGTAACATGCGGTAGACCCGAAACCGAGTGATCTAGCCATGGCCAGGATGAAGTCCCGGTAACACGGGATGGAGGTCCGAACCCACCAGCGTTGAAAAGCTGGGGGATGAGCTGTGGTTAGGGGTGAAAGGCCAATCAAACTCGGAGATATCTGGTTCTCGCCGAAATGCCTTTAGGGGCAGCGTCATGTTAGTGTGCCGGGGGTAGAGCACTGAATGGGCTAGGGGGCCTACAAGCTTACCGACCCCAATTAAACTCCGAATACCGGTATCATGTTGCATGGCAGTGAGCTCATGGGGGATAAGCTTCATGAACGAAAGGGAAACAACCCAGATCATCAGCTAAGGTCCCAAAGTCGATGCTAAGTGATAAAGGATGTCAAATCGCCCAGACAGCTAGGAGGTTGGCTTAGAAGCAGCCATCCTTTAAAGAAAGCGTAATAGCTCACTAGTCGAGGGGTTTTGCGCCGATAATTTCCGGGACTAAGCATCGCACCGAAGCTATGGATTTCGACATTTGTATGTCGGAATGGTAGGCGAGCGTTCCATCGACCGTCGAAGGTTGACCCGTGAGGGCAGCTGGAGGAAATGGAAATGAGTATGCTGGCATGAGTAGCGATAAAGCCTGTGAAATGCAGGCTCGCCGCAAGCCCAAGGTTTCCTGAGTAAAGTTAATCTGCTCAGGGTTAGTCGGACCCTAAGCCGAGGCCGAAAGGCGTAGGCGATGGAAAACAGGTTTAATATTCCTGTACCAGTGCAACATTGTTTGAACTATGGGGGGACGCAGAAGTGAAAGGTCAGCCCGGTTTTGATAGTCCGGGTTTAAGTGCGTAGGGAGTCCTGGTAGGCAAATCCGCCGGGACATTATCCTGAGACACGAATAGGAGAGCTTAGCTCATAAACTGACCCTAATCATGCTGCCAAGAAAATCCTCTATGTTAGATGCTGCGCTGACCGTACCGTAAACGGACACACGTGGGCGAGGAGAGTATCCTCAGGCGCTTGTGAGAATCCAGGTTAAGGAACTCGGCAAATTAGCCCCGTAACTTCGGGAGAAGGGGTGCCCCTATTAGGTGAAAGACTTCGCGTCTGGAGCCGAAAGGGGTCGCAGTGACCAGGCTCAATCGACTGTTTACTAAAAACACAGGTCTCTGCTAAGTCGCAAGACGAAATATAGGGACTGACACCTGCCCGGTGCTGGAAGGTTAAATGGAAAGGTTAGCCCCGATTTATCGGTGCGAAGCTTTGAAATGAAGCCCCAGTAAACGGCGGCCGTAACTATAACGGTCCTAAGGTAGCGAAATTCCTTGTCGGGTAAGTTCCGACCTGCACGAATGGTGTAACGAATTGAGCACTGTCTCAACCTGGAGCACAGCGAAATTGAAGTGTCGGTGAAGATACCGGCTACCCGCGGCAGGACGAAAAGACCCCGTGAACCTTTACTACAACCTAGCATTGGATTCTGGTTCTACATGTGTAGGATAGGTGGGAGGCTATGAAGCTCGGACGCTAGTCCGGGTGGAGCCAATCTTGAAATACCACCCTTGTATTGCTAGGACTCTAATCCCGACCCGTGAATCCGGGCGAGAGACAGTGTTAGGTGGGTAGTTTGACTGGGGCGGTCTCCTCCTAAAAGGTAACGGAGGAGCTCAAAGGTTCCCTCAGTACGGTTGGTAATCGTACGTAGAGCGCAAAGGCATAAGGGAGCTTGACTGCGAGGTCGACGGACCGAGCAGGTGCGAAAGCAGGACTTAGTGATCTGGTGGTTCCGCATGGAAGGGCCATCACTCAACGGATAAAAGGTACTCCGGGGATAACAGGCTTATCTCCCCCAAGAGTTCACATCGACGGGGAGGTTTGGCACCTCGATGTCGGCTCATCACATCCTGGGGCTGGAGAAGGTCCCAAGGGTTGGGCTGTTCGCCCATTAAAGTGGTACGTGAGCTGGGTTTAGAACGTCGTGAGACAGTTCGGTCTCTATCCGCCGTGGGCGCAAGATATTTGAGGGAATCTGCTTCTAGTACGAGAGGACCGAAGTGGACGAACCTCTGGTGTACCAGTTGTTCCATCAGGAGCACGGCTGGGTAGCTATGTTCGGTCCGGATAAGCGCTGAAAGCATATAAGCGCGAAACCGATCCCAAGATAAGATATCTCTACCATAAGGTAATAAGGCTCGTTGTAGACTACGACGTTGATAGGCTGCAGGTGTAAGTGCAGTAATGCATTTAGCCGAGCAGTACTAATAAGCCGAACGACTTTACCAAAATTTTATCGTTATGGAACAACCCGTCAATTTCCCATCGTTTTTTTAAAAAGAATTTTCCGGTGATTATAGCACAGGGGAAACACCCGTTCCCATTTCGAACACGGCAGTTAAGCCCTGAAGCGCCGATGGTACTGCGCGGGAGACTAGCGTGGGAGAGTAGGACGTTGCCGGGAATATTTAAAAAACCCTCTTGAAAAGGAGGGTTTTTTTATTTGTGATATATATCATTTGTTGATGTTTTTTGTTTTAAATAGTTTGGTATAACCTACATTTTTCGGGTAAATTTGGTTTATACGTTATGCGAAACACTTTTTACAAAACTGCCTTATTATTCTTATTATCTGGTTTTATTTCAGATCATAAACTCTTTGCTCAGACGATTCACCTTGATCCTGAACCCGGATTTACAGAGTATGCAACATACTATATAAGTAGTTTTGATCTCCAAACAGGAGCATCCAACTTTCAATTATTTCGTTTCAGACTTAGAGGAAGTTCCTATCCTGTTTATGGAAAAGTACATTTTACAGCGTCATTAATTTCTCCGTCTTTAAACATCCATTCTGAAACAACGATTATTGATGTGGAATCTGCTCCCTTTCAAATGAGTGCAGATATTATTTTAGAAAATCAAGATTTCTCTACCAATACAACCCAACTATTGGATGTGAATGGTAATGTTGTACCGTTGTCTGTTACGATTAATGAATCAATGGACGTTTCACAATTTGATCAAATCTTAAGCGCTCTCCTTATGACAGGAAGATTGGCCGATGGACATTATTTATTCATTGTTCAAATCTATAGTGGAAGCAGTGAAGATGATCTTTCCTTAACGGATACTGCAGAGATTACGATTGTTGTAGACTCTCCTTCCTATATCAATTTGGAATCACCCGGCGGAACATTGGCTGATACATCAATTAATGAAATTTATAACACATTTCCATTATTTATTTGGTATCCACAGGTTTGTTCACAATGTGACATGATGATCAGATTGTCGGAATTCAAACCTGAAATTCATTCATCAATTGATGATGCAATTGAAGATGAAACAATGCTGCCATTCGATCAAACAGAAGCCTGGGAGTCAATAGGCAATGTAACCAGTTTTCAATATCCTGTTTCAGATGCTCGATTGTTAACGTACAATAGTGTATACGTGTGGCAGGTGAAAGCAACGTTGCCCACAACCGCAGGGGATGAGGAAATCACCTCTTCTATATTTTCATTTAAAATAGGAGATATTGGTGGATCATCGCCAGTTCCAACCGGTGTAAATCCGGTAATTCAATTAATTGGTCAGGCATTAACGTCGGATCAATTTAGTGCTTTATTTGGTCCTGGCGGTTCTTTAGAAGGATATATACCGAACGGTTCGTATACGATAAACGGAAATGTGTCTGATCAATCGTCAATCATGGCTGTAATTAATCAAGTAATCAGTCAAAATGCTGTCATTACAAATATTTCTGTGATTGATTAATGAAAATACTTAAACATATATTCATCGGTTTCATTATCACACTATTAATAGCACCTTTACAAAGTGCGTCTAAAATTGCGGTTACGACAAAAGTATCTGGTAAAGTTAGTATCGAAGCTGTAGGAAATAGTGGCTTTTCCAAATTAAAGACGGGTACTATTCTTTCGGATGGAGACAGAATTAAAACAGGTGCTGATGGTTTTGTTGTTTTTATATATATTGATGATAAGTCCATGATTAAAGTAAAAGAAAAGACAGAAATTATGGTAAAAGGGACTCGCACAACGGGTTCTATTTCTAAACAAATAAACATTGATATTGGTACATTACGAGCACAAGTTAATAAACAACGTAAAGGTGATTTTGTTGTTCAAAGCCCAACATCAGTCGCATCAGTAAAAGGAACTGATTTTTGGATGATTATTAATCCTGATTTTGGAGATATATTAATTGGTTTAGAGGGACTTGTTAATCTTACAAATTTATTGAGTGGAGAGTCAACGGATGTTGGCGCTGGTATGACAGGTACATCATCTATGGATGGCAGTGTAGATCTATCAGAAACGAACCCCGATGATATTCCTGATGATCCTGATTCAGGGAGTCCCGCTGGTACTCAAATTGAAATCGAGTTGGAAGGACCCGACGGAGAAATAAAAACGCTTCTAATTGATATTCAATAAACTCTTTTCTGTTTCATAAATTCACACATACTCTAGACATGAAACGGATTCTGATCATAACAATTCTATTTAATCTTCTCCACCCAATTAGTGGGTCCACTCTTTTTCATGAACAACCCTTTGAAGCCAGAATTGGAGAAGATCTGGTACTTGATGTCATTCCGATAACTGATATTGATATTCTGGAAGCAAAAGGATATTATCGAATAAAAGGGAATTTGAGTTATCAAGAATTGACTTTAGTACAAACTGGGGCAAACTGGCGAATGCAAATTAATGGCAGTTTGCTTTCAGAAAAGGGGATTGAGTATTGCTTTGTTTTTAATTTAGCGAATGGAGCAATTCTGGCGGCACCGGAAGTTGAGAACCCGTTCGATCAACCATTTTTTATTGCTGTAAAACCCAAGAAAAGTAATGGGCAGGAAAAGGTTATTGAAAAACCGGTGTTTAATGAATCAATTTATGCGGACGTTTTAATCCTTTCTCCTGATCCGGGTTCTGAAATTGATAAACGGGATATTATCATTGCAGCGAGTTTATTTAATGTTTCGAATGTGGATTCATCAAGTATTCGACTACGCGTAAATGGAAATGATGTAACTAAAAAAGCTGAAATTAGTGGGGGCATTATAGCTTATACACCGGAAAAAATGGCCACGGGAAAGCAGACGGTTGAAATCACTTTATCAACACTGGATGGAAAAAACATTACACCAGTCAGGTGGTCGTTTAATGTCAGAAAAGGGTCAATCATTCCATCTCAATTTAAATATGACGGAGCCATGACTACCAAAATCTCTTCTGATTTAGTCGGAGATCAATTTCTGAATATTTCTGAATTTAATGTAAAAGCAAGGGTTGAAGTCGAATATGCTAACATAAGAATTAATTATAGAAATACCAGTCGTGAAAATCCTTACAAGCAGCCATTAAATCGATCCTCATTTAATGTGAATTTCATGAAATATCTTAATGTTAAATTTGGGGACTTTTACGAATCAATAAATCCATATACACTGGATGGACGGAGGGTCAGAGGGGTAAGCGTTGATTTAGATCTGCGCTTTTTCAGGGTCCAAGTCATTCGTGGTCAATTAAATAGACCCGTACAACGTTTGAATAAAATTGATGGTGGTTATTCTCTTTTAGGAAACAAAACAACAATTGATTCATTAGTCAGGCCTATTTTTACTTTGGATCGAAAGGGATATACATTTGAAAGAGAACTCGCATTGACACGGTTTTCACTTAATCTTTTTAATTATCATTTTGGTGTTTATTTTATGAAAGCAATCGATGATATTAATTCAGTGGATCAATTTATTTCCGGAGCAATTTTTTTTGTTGACAGTGCGGATGTGACTTATAATGACAGCTTATACAATATTCCTATCGGAAAATATTCGTACGATGAATTTTTGACAGCAGTTGAAAAGGTAAATGGTACAATCTTATTTCCAACAAAGCATTGGAACGGGTATAAACCTCATGACAATATAGTCGTTGGCTTGGATTTTGGAAGGGTGATGGATAAAAATCGGATGAAATTTGATTTCAGCTGGAATATGAGTTTGTTTAACAGAGATATTTGGGATGGCGTTATGACTCGAGCACAGCTAGACACTGCATTGGATGATTCATTAGACGGTCTAATTGCAACAATGTATGACGATGATGGAAAAATAACAGAAGGATCGTTGAATATTGATACGATGAGTATCTTGAACCCATCGGACTATGAACAAATATTTATAATGAATATTAATATGCTGCCATTACTTCCTATTGATCCGGTTTCTTTTGAAACCAATCCCATCTCTACGATTATCAATATGCCGTCTTCCGCTTTTCATTTTCGATTATCAGGAAATTACAGATATAATAAATTCACCATTCAATATCGGCAAATCGGCCCGGAATTTGTTTCGTTGGCCAATCCATATTTAACAAATAATGTCCGTGAATTTACCATTTCGGATCGTCTATCTCTTCTGGATAATAAATTAATGCTGAATGTCATGTACAGGTATCAGGATGACAAAATTCTGGCCACGGTTAAAGAACCATTAAAAACAAAAAATTTATCTTTTGGAATCACATTTATTCCCGGCCCGAATACGCCCTCTTATGTAATAAATTTTCAATCGATAGGAAAAAACAACAGTCAGGATGAATTCGAACGTGTTGGCGATGAGTTGGTTGACTTCCGGGAGGATTCAAAAACGATCAATACATTTTTCTCAATTACATATCCTTTTTCGACTGGTCGTTTAAAACACAATCTAAATTTGAATGTAAACAGCTTATCCAATGAAGACATGTTAGCAGGTGATCGTTTGAAAGGATATTTTTTCCAAAAATCCGATTCCAAAACCATTTCGACTGCACTATCGACGAAATATACTTTACCATTGCGATCAGTGTTTAATGTTAGCCGTACCGCAATTCAGGTTCCGATTCAGAATGATGACGGTTCGATAACCTTCAATGAATTATCCTGGACATCCGTTAATACAAAAGGAAGTTATTCCTTTTGGAATAATCGCTTAAAAGTCACCGGTGGATTATCGTATTTGTCGAATAAAGGGACAACCCCAATTACGTTGTTTGGATTTAATTCAGGTGTAGAAATCAATATTTTAAATGGAATGAAAGCATTTTTAACTGGGCATATGCAAATGCGAAGAACTGAAAAAGAGACTGGATTAAATACATCGGGAGTTTTATTTTCATTGAGGTATAATTTCTAATTCCAATGGATAGTGTAATAAAATATTTTAAAAACAAATGGATCGGTTTTGTGCTGACCATATTTTCTATCGTACTGATTTGTCTGATGCATTGGGGTGGTGTTTTTGATATAATGGAAATGAAAACATATGATTTCCGATTTAATCGTGTTCGTGGACCGCTGACAGGTTGGACAGCCAGGGATTCTTCTTTTGCCGAAATAGGTACAGATATTGTTTTGGTGGAAGTAGATGATGAAGCGTGGCGGTTGATGCCAGAGCAATGGCCATATCCACGAGGGACAGTGTGGGGACGTATCATTCGCAATCTTTACCAGGCAGGTGCGAAAGTGATCGCCTTTGATATTCAATTTGATTCACCCGAAACAAAGTCAGATATCGTACACAATTTTATCAATCATTTAGACCAAGATGCAATCATCAACTTGATACCGCAATACGGTGATACGGTTTTGGCACGGAATATTAGTGAAGCATTGCCTTATTTAATACCCCGTCATGGCGATCAATTATTAGCTGAAGCCATTACCGAAGCCAAAGCACATGGAACGGAAGTAGTGATCAATGTAAAAATGGTCACTGAACCTAACCGGCAGCCTCCGCAATATATTTCATATCCCATTAAAGAAATCATGAATGCTAATCCGGAAACGGGTTTGATCAATGATCAAATGGATGGTGATGGATTTTCCAGACGATATGCCATTGCGGGTTATATGGCCCATGAACAGGATAAAGCTTATTTAACCTTGGCTTTGAAGGTAGTTAAAGCATTCGTGGACCTGCCGGATACAACTGTGCCAAGATATAATCCTGATAAACGCCGCTGGACGTATGGTCCGTATTCAATAAATGCTTATGGAAGAAGTAATACATTTTTGGTGAATTATTATGGCCCGGCATCCGGATATAGGGTGCAAACAGAGGAAAATCTACCTCCCTGGGGT
The DNA here is from genome assembly GCA_022561485.1 of Fidelibacterota bacterium. Lineage (GTDB taxonomy): Bacteria > Fidelibacterota > Marinisomatia > Marinisomatales > TCS55 > JADFRD01. The sequence continues at coordinate 58,407 of JADFRD010000001.1, forward strand.
ACGTTTCCGCGTTTTTCTGTAGCTCATGTAATTGATACCGAAGAAATCGATTTAAAAGATCCCATGGAAGATGTGGATTGGATGACACAATTCTTGCCGGGAGAACTGCCTGAATGGATTATGTCAATCGAAGATTCTGCAGATCGGGAAGCCACCATCGAAGCTCTGGGTATTGGAGGCGAATTTGATATAACCCAAACACCGTTTTACAATAAAATTGTCATTATTGGTGTTGCGATTGAAGTCATCCATGATGTGAAATTTACTCCATTTTATAACTACTTGGGCATCCAGCAAATGACACCGGGTATGGAAACCCATGCCAATGCAATTCAAACGATTTTACATCGAAATTTTATTGAAACTTTCGGAGGGGCAGTAACAGATCTGGCCAATCATGGATTGCCATGGGAACATATTCTGTTAATATCATTATTGGCTTTTATCGCATTTTTCTTGTTGGAATTTGTTAACCCTATCCTTGCTGCATTGCTTGTAATGATTGAAGGAGTCGTTTATTTTGGAATCGTCTCTGGTGCATTTATAAATGATTATTGGTGGCTGATAAAGGTAACCCTGGGGAAGCTGTTTTCGAATGAAGGAATGTTTAGTTTATCTCTTCCCGGAATTGGTGAATCTTATGTTTTGCCGATGGTTACTCCTATGGTGGTCATTGTTTTTACCTACGTCAGTAATGTATTATATCGATTTTTAAATGAGCAAAAAGATAAGAGATTTTTAAAGAATACATTCGGCGCATATATATCACCGGAATTGATTGACCAAATGTATGAAGAAAAACAAGAACCAAAATTAGGGGGTGATGTAGGCTACCATACAGCATTCTTCTCTGATATCCAAAGCTTCTCATCTTTTTCAGAAGTGATGGAACCGGAGAAAATGGTTAGTCTCATGAATGATTATTTAACGGAAATGACTACCATTTTGCTAAACCACAAAGGAACACTGGATAAATATATAGGCGATATGATTGTGGCATTTTACGGCGCTCCTGTTCCTGTAGAAAATCATGAATATTTGGCTTGCAAGACAGCGTTGGACATGGAAAAAAAGATTGCAGAATTAAGAATAAAATGGAGTCAAGACCCTGAAATGCCGGAATTAGTACATGACCTTCGTCATAGAGTCGGGTTGAACTCCGGTCCGATGGTTACTGGTAATATGGGATCTGAAATGCGCATGAATTATACCATGATGGGCGACACAGTGAACCTGGCTTCGAGGCTGGAAGCTTCTTCAAAACAATATGGTGTATATATTCAGGCCGCTGAAAAAACCTATGAAAAAGTAAAAGATCATTTTGAGTGGCGAACTTTGGATTATGTAACCGTTAAAGGTAAAAAATTGCCCGTTCGTGTATATGAACTATTAGCTGAAAAAGGTGAATTGGATGATAACACGATTGAAATGCTAAAATTGTTTCATGATGGCCTTGAACTCTACAATAACCAACAATGGAATGATGCCTTGAATAAATTTGAAGCATCAGCAATAATGGAAGATGAATTTCCTTTTCGTCCGACAACTCCAAGTAAAGTATATATTTCCCGATGCAATCATTTTAAGGAAAATCCGCCAGGCAAAGACTGGAGCGGAGTTTGGAAATTGACCGCGAAATAAACCTTGATTAAACACGATAAAAATCACCATCGATTCATTCATAAATGCGGGGAATATGAAGCAGCATTAATGTATGCTGAAAAGGATGGTATATTGGATTTTTACCATATTTATACTCCGGATCCTTTCCGTGGAGGAGATGTATCAACATCAATACTAAAATATGCCTTTAAATATGCCCGTAATAATAATTACAGAATTATCCCTTCCTGCCCGTATATCGCCGGACCTTTTTTAGACCGCTTTCCTGAATACAGGGGTTTGATAGATGAAGGTGTGTTCCCTTTTGCTAACAAATCATAAGATAATATTCATCTACCGTTATCAACTTCCATTTAAAAAAAACATTTTACTCCGACCGATAATCAATAATCAGTAATTTTGAGGTCTATTATGACTGGAAATCGCGGAAAAATCCTCTGGGTCGATGATGAAATTGACCATTTAAAGCCCCACATTCTCTTTTTAGAAGATAAAGGGTATCAGCTAACGACAACGACCAATGGCCATGACGCCATTACTTTAGTCGGTCAGGAATCATTCGATCTGGTGTTACTGGATCAATTCATGCCCGGAATGGACGGCATGAGAACTCTACGGGAAATCAAGGAAATTAAATCGGCATTGCCTATCATCTTCATCACCAAGAGTGAAGAAGAAGATCTCATGGATGAAGCAATCTCCGAAAAAGTGATTCAATTTCTTATTAAACCCGTAAACCCGACTCAAATTTTCATGGCGTGCAAACAGGTTTTGGAACAATCAAAAATAAGAGAAGAACACGCCACCAGCGGTTATTTACAGGAATTCCAAAAAATCCAGTTTCAGCTTCAGGAAGAACAGAATGCCGATGATTGGTGGAATATTTATACACGGTTAGTGAAATGGCAATTAGAGTTTGATGAACATCCCGATATCAGCTTAAACGACATCCTCGAAGAACAGATTCATTCAGCCAACAAAGAATTTGTCAAATTTGTAGAATCAAATTATAAAAATTGGTTATTCAGCGAAGATCGCCCGGCATTGTCAAATGATGTTTTTGTCCGTTTTATCAAACCGGAAATCGACCAGGATACAAAAACATGTTTACTGGTGATAGATGCTCTTCGTTATGATCAATTCATGGCCATTCAGGATTTTCTTAACCCCTATTACGATATCAAATTTGATTATCATTTTTCACTTCTGCCTACAGCTACACCTTTCAGCAGAAATGCCATTTTTTCCGGGCTGTTTCCCGATGAATTTGTAAAAAAATTCCCAGATCAGCTTAATGATATGCTTCATCATGCGAAAACGGTAAATCAACATGAAGAAAAAATGATGAGGTCGGTTTTAAATAAACACGGTTTTAAAAACAAAACACTGCGTTATGAAAAAATAAATACAGCAGATCATGGTAAAAAATTCCAATCGCATTTCTCTGAATTTAAAAATATGGACGTGCTTGGAATTGTCGTCAATTTTGTCGATATGCTGGCCCATTACCGTGCTGAGTCCGATGTCCTGAAGGAAATGGTCCCGGATGAGGCCGGATATCGAACAGCAATTCGAACTTGGTTTGAGCATTCCTGGCTTTTTACATTACTCAGGGAGTTAAGTAAAGATGGATTTACCGTTATTATTACCAGTGATCACGGGAGTACAAAAGTAAACAGAGGTGTTTTGGTCGGTGCGGATAAAGAATCATCAACGGGTGTTCGTTATAAAATTGGCCGTAATTTAAATACGAATGAAAAACATGCTTTAATCATTCGTCGCCCGTCTGATTATCGATTAATTGAACTAATGCATCAAACGACTTATTTGATCGCCAAAGAAGATGTTTTCTTTCTCTATCCTAACCAGCAGCATCGATATGAAAATCGGTTGAAAGGCAGCTTTCAGCATGGTGGTATTTCATTGGAAGAAATGATGGTTCCTGTCGTCACGCTGCGCAGTAAATCATAAAACAGACCCATGTCAATTATTAACGTAAATTTAAATAGTGTTAATTCAACACAGTCATTTGCACAAAAATTAGCATCACTTTTATCTGCGGGAACCGTGATTGCCATGACGGGTGATTTAGGAACCGGAAAGACAACCTTTACTCAAGGGTTTGCGAAAGGATTAGGTGTGCAAGGCAATGTAGGTTCACCTACGTTTAAGCTTATCAGTGAGTACGAAGGCGCTGATTTGATGTTATATCATATTGATTGCTATCGGCTGAAAAATGAATCGGAATTCATGAATATTGGTGGTGAAAATTATCTTGATCCGGTTGACGGTATCACCATCATTGAATGGTCTGAAAATATTGCAAATGTTTTACCTGATAACTGTATAAAATTACATTTTGAAAGAGTCAAAGACTCCGAAGATAAAAGGGAGCTAACGATAGAAGGGTTGGGGTTTTGAATTTATTGGCTTTTGAAACAGCGACAGACGTTTGCGGTGTTGCCCTCATGCTGGAAAATGAAGTTGTCACATTAAATGAAGGGAATATCCCCCGTCAACACGCCCAAAGGCTGCCGGCATTATATCAATCAATCGTTGATGAATATAATATTAATTTATCTGATCTGGATGGAATAGCAGTTTCAATCGGTCCTGGATCTTTCACGGGTTTGCGTATTGGTTTAAGTTATAGTAAAGGATTGGCTTATAGTCATGGTCTGCCGATAGTTCCCGTACCGACTCTGCAGGGAATCGCCGAAGGTTGTGATAGTGATAATGACTTTCGTGTGCTATTATTTTCTCATAGAGATTTGATTTATCATCAGAAATTTAATCAAGGTAAATCACCTATCACCAAAGCATCCATTACCCGTTGGGATGATTTGAAAAATAATCTGGATCAATCGAACATTTTTCAAATTAATTGTGAAAAGTTTTTTGATGGTCAAGTTGTATCTGCATCTGCAAAACACATCGTAAAATGTGCCCGGGATCATTATGAGGAATGGGCGCAGAGTGATCCGTTTAAACTGGTCCCTAATTACATAGCTCAATTCGAGATCAATAAATAGAGGGCTTTGCAAAACCTGATGTGTGAAGAAAAAAGATGTAAAATTTGTCTGATTAAGGCGGGAACCGTAGTCAATAGCGGGGCTATGGACAAGTTTTCTAACGAAAAGCAGGCGAATTTTAGACTTTTTAATTTGTGCAATAGGTTTTGCAAAGCCCTCAAATAATATGATCAGGCGAGCCAGGATGGATGATCTGGACAGTATTGTTTTAATTGAAAACCGGGTTTTCAGAGAACCCTGGACGAAAGAACAACTTTCTTTTGAATTGAAACAACTGTCAGGCAAAATAGTCAATGTAATCGAAAAAAAAGATATTATCGGATACATCATGGTCCAAAAAGTTCAGAATGAAGCTCAAATATTGAATATGGCAATTGATATACACTGCCAGTGCAGGGGGAAAGGTAAAAAACTTTTAAAGTATACTTTGGATGAATTAGGTAGTGAAACGGATGTATTTTTAGAAGTGCGGGAATCCAATTTACAGGCAATAAAATTATATAGCGATTTTAACTTCGAGGATATTGGATTGCGACAGGCATATTATTCCGACGGAGAAAATGCACTCATAATGCATAGAAGAGTAGAAATATATGGCGTGGTTTAAGCGAAAAGACGAAAAAATTAAGGAAACCAAAAAGAAAACTATTCCAGACGGTTTGTGGGAAAAGTGTCCGTCATGCAAAGAAATACTATACCGTCATGAATTAGAGAAAAACCATTCTGTCTGCCGTCATTGCGGTTTTCATTTTCGAGTGGACTCCAGATTATATTTAGATATTTTACTGGATTCAGGTTCGGCCACAGAATTATTTCCTGATCTGGAATCTGCAGACCCGTTGAAATTCAAAGCAAAAAAGAAGTATACGGATCAAATCAAAACAGCACAGGAAAAAACAAAGCATAAAGATGCTATAAATAGTTATACAGGTTCTATGAATGGACAGGGTGTTGTTTTGGCAATTATGAATTTTGGTTTTATTGGTGGAAGCATGGGTTCAGTCGTTGGTGAAAAAGTGTCTCGTTCGATTGATCACGCCCGCGATCACAAACTCCCTTTGATTATTATATGCGCTTCCGGTGGTGCCCGAATGCAGGAAGGTGCGTTGTCATTAATGCAATTAGCCAAGACCAGTTCACGCTTGGCACGATTTTCTGAAGATGGCGGGTTGTATATCCCCGTACTCACAGACCCGACCACAGGAGGTGTGACGGCAAGCTATGGAATGCTCGGCGATATTATTTTGGCAGAACCGGGAGCATTGATTGGCTTTGCAGGTCCGCGAGTGATTAAACAAACCATCGGGCAGGATTTACCGGAGGGATTTCAACGAGCAGAATTTTTATTAGAAAAAGGGTTCGTGGATCGTATTGTCCCACGATCAGAAATGAAAAATACACTATATAGCCTTATAAAAATGTTAACATGAGTCGCCCTAAAATTCTTGTGACCAATGATGATGGTATATATGCTTCTGGCATTAAGGCATTATGGGAAGCGATGTCAGAAATAGGGGATGTAACTGTCGTAGCGCCCAATCGTGAACAATCTGCTGTGGGGCATGCCATAACGGTTAGTGATCCTTTACGGGTTGAAGAGGTGATAAGAGCTAACGGTTTTCATGGATATGCCGTTAACGGTACACCTGCTGATTGTGTCAAAATTGCCATCCAGGCTCTTTTGGAAGACAAACCGGATTTGGTTGTTTCGGGAATCAATCATGGCTCCAATACAGGGAATAATATTATTTACTCAGGAACCGTTTCTGCGGCGACAGAAGGAACGATGCTGGATATTCCATCCATTGCTGTTAGTCTGAATTCATTTGAGGATAGTGATTTTACCGGCGCGCAATCCGTCGCGAAAGCGGTTGTGTTAAAGGTGTTTGAAAATGGTTTGTCGAAAAAAACGCTTTTAAATGTGAATGTACCTTCAATCCCTGAAAACGAAATTAAAGGTTATAAAATCACCCAACAGGGAAATGCAGTCTTTAAAGATCGTTTTGAAAAGAGAGAAGATCCCAGAGGAAATACGTATTATTGGATGACAGGTAAAATGATTGATCCCGATTTAGAAATAGATAACGATCAAAAAGCAGTTTCAGATGGTTTTGTAAGTATAACGCCTATTCATTATCGCCTGACAAATCATGATTTTTTAGATGAATTAAATAGCTGGGATTTTTCATGACGGACATGCATCACGGTGGCATCGTTATCCTTGATTTTGGTTCGCAATATACTCAACTGATCGCGCGCAGGATCCGTGAACAAAATGTTTATTCTGTAATACTACCCTCCAATACACGAGTGGCTGACATTACGGCAAAAAAACCCAAAGCATTGATTTTATCGGGAGGCCCATCCAGTGTATTTGCAGGAAATGCACCGGATTATGATCCAAATTTATTTGATGTGGATATTCCAATTTTGGGCATCTGTTATGGGTTACAATTGCTGGTACAACACTATAATGGTAGTGTAGAGCCGGGAACAAAAGGTGAATATGGGTTTGCAAACATTCATCTTATTAATGCAAACACATTGTTGGACCAGGTTGAAGATGGCTCCCAAGTGTGGATGAGTCATATGGATAAGGTTACAGCCGTTCCGGATAATTGGACTATTTTGGCTGAATCGTCCAATGAAGTCATTGCAGCAATGTGTTCACCTGATGGAAGCCGTTATGCCACCCAATTCCACCCTGAAGTGGCTCACACGACTTATGGTGAAAAAATTATTCACAACTTTCTGTTCAAGATTTCTGAATGTGAACCTAACTGGACTCCGGGTAATTTCATCAAAAACCAGATTCAGAAAATCCAAGAACAAGTTGGAAACGGTCATGTGATTTGTGGTGTCAGCGGTGGTGTGGATTCATCGGTGGTAGCCGCTCTGATGCACAAAGCCATCGGTGACCGGTGTCATTCAGTTTTGATTGATCACGGTCTTTTACGTAAGAATGAAGCAGCCGATTGTGTCTCTGCGTTGAAAAAAGGGTTGGGCGTCAATATTCATTCCGTTGATGATTCGGAAATATTTTTAAAAAAATTAACTGGAATTTCAGAACCTGAACAAAAACGGAAAATTATTGGTGAACAATTTATTCGATCCTTTGAAAAATTTTCCCAAGAGTTGGGCAATATTAATTATCTTGCACAAGGGACATTATATCCCGATGTGATCGAAAGCGGTGTGAGTCATGGTAATACTGCTCACGTGATAAAAAGTCATCATAATGTCGGTGGACTCCCGGATGATATGGTATTTGAACTGATTGAACCATTAAGGGAATTATTTAAAGATGAAGTCCGTAAAGTCGGACTAGAACTTAGTTTACCGGAAACATTAATCTATCGTCATCCATTCCCAGGGCCGGGATTGGCTGTTAGAATTATTGGTGAAATAACAGAAGAACGAATAAAGATTCTACAGGAAGCAGACCACATTTATATAAATAGTCTGCATGAAGCTGGGATTTATGACGATATATGGCAGGCATTTTCAGTATTGATTCCCGTTAAGACCGTCGGCGTCATGGGCGATCAGCGGACATATGAAAATCTGCTGGCACTTCGCGCTGTAACAAGTAGTGATGGGATGACAGCAGATTGGTATCGAATGCCGGCTGAGGTATTATCATTAATATCGAATCGGATTGTGAATACCGTAAACGGGATTAACAGAGTGGTTTACGATGTAACGTCCAAGCCGCCCGGAACAATTGAATGGGAATGAGGTTAATGATGGAAAATGGAAAATGTGAGATGCCTGCCTGCCAAAGCCTCGGCGTAGGCTGGAAAAATGGAAGAAAATGTTTACGTTTTAAATGATTACGTTTTAGTTATACATTTAAATGAATCAAATTTGATTAAAGGGGTTAAATAAGATTATGTGTGGAATAGTAGGATATTACGGCAATAAAGATGCCGTCCCCATTTTGATCAATGGGCTGAAGCGGCTTGAATACAGGGGTTATGATTCTGCAGGAATTGCAGTTCTGGGTGAAGATTTGAACGTGCTGAAGCGTGCCGGTAAAGTAAGCGTTTTAGAAAACCTAATTGATGATCATGTATTATCCGGGACAGTTGGCATTGCCCATACTCGCTGGGCGACTCATGGCGAACCCAATGATACGAATGCGCATCCGCACCTTGACCACACTGGAAATATTGCATTGGTTCATAATGGAATTATCGAAAATTACCAATCAATCAAGAAAGTGCTGGAGAAAGACGGTATACAATTTCAGAGTGAAACGGATTCAGAAGTTTTAGTCCAATTAATTTCTAAAATATATTATCAAGACGGTCTTGCATTTCATGATGCCGTTCAGGCTGCTTTGCAAGATGTCGTTGGTACCTTTGGAATTGTTGTCATTTGCAAAGATGAGCCCGACGTCATGGTGGCTGCACGTCTTGGCAGTCCCTTAGTCCTTGGCATTGGGGATGGTGAATATTTCATAGCCAGCGATTCATCTCCCATTGTTGAACATACGAGAAGTGTTGTTTATCTCGATGAAAGTGAGATGGTTGTTTTAACGAATGATGGATATACAATTTCTAAAATTCATGATCAACAAATAGTCAATAAAAAGATTACTACCATTGAACATGACCTTGAAGCGATTGAAAAAGGAAACTTCCCCCATTTTATGCTCAAGGAAATCTACGAGCAAAAGAATACCATTACTGATACAATGCGTGGTCGCCTTCAGGTCGCGGATGGAACAGCATTTTTAGGTGGGCTGTCGGATTATATGCCCAGAATCGAAAAAGCCAATCGTTTATATATCACAGCTTGTGGTACGTCTTGGCATGCGGGACTAATCGGTAAATATTTAATAGAAGAATATGCTGATATACCTGTGCATGTGGAGTATGCTTCTGAATTTCGGTACAGACATACCATTATTGACAATGAAACGGTTGTCATTGCCATCAGTCAGTCAGGGGAAACAGCAGATACGTTAGCTGCCATTAAAAAAGCAAAAGAAAATGGCGCTCTGACGGTGGGTATCTGCAATGTGGTGGGAAGTTCAATTGCCAGAAATACCGATTGCGGTGTATATACTCACGCCGGCCCGGAAATCGGGGTTGCCTCTACCAAAGCATTCACAGCTCAAGTGACCGTATTATCGATGCTTGCATTACTCTTGGGACGAAAAAAAGGATTGAATAAACTACAAGGGATTAAACTTGCAAAAGCGCTGAATGATATGGGTCAAAATGTTGAAGTCATTTTAAATAATACGGGTATGATAGAAAAAATAGCTTCTCAATTTAGCGACGTTGACAATTTCCTTTATTTAGGCCGGGGGTTGAATTTTCCTGTTGCACTGGAGGGAGCTTTAAAGTTAAAAGAAATATCGTATATCCATGCGGAAGGTTACCCGGCTGCAGAAATGAAGCACGGTCCCATTGCCCTGATTGATGACAACATGCCTGTGGTGATTATTGCTCCACACGACCAAACTTACGAAAAAGTGCTATCCAATATCCAGGAAGTCCACGCGCGAAACGGACGAATAATTATTGTTACTGATAAAAAATCCAAAGATTTAACAAGATTGTCAGATCATATCATAGAAATCCCCCAATGCCATCCCCGGGTGTTTCCGATTTTAGCATCGATTCCTTTACAGCTTTTAGCATATCATCTTGCAGTGATTAGAGGATGCGATGTGGACATGCCAAGAAACTTAGCGAAATCGGTCACCGTCGAGTAGCGCGGGATTTTTTACTTGTAAAAGAAATAATGTAAATTTTAAAAACGGTGGTTATTGATATAACCAAAGTCCGGTTTAATAAATTCCATAAATAAACAAGCCCTCATTAGGATCCAACAAGAAGCCGGCCATCATGAGGGCTTGAAGCTTGCGAACTAATGTTCTTATTGTGAAAAGTCCACTAGCCTGTCCCTATGCAAATATTAATAAATATGGCAGGCAGGCCCTCCAAAAAAACAGGCGGGCAGGCAAGACCGGGTTAAATCGCTTGACAAGGTAAATACACTAAACTAAAATCGTCATGAGTTTTTAGTGTATTTTGATTTATTTAAGGAGTTTTAATAAAGATTAAAGATGCTTGTTCATATGTCATTATTAACAGTGATGGAGGAAAAAATATCTTGACCAATGATGATTTCTATTTTTTACAACATATGATTTATTTGGGCAAAAATGAATCATAGATTGTTAATCGAATTTTCCGGTCTTCCTATGAAAGCGTTTGATATTCCCAAACTTCGCGGGGCTGTTGCAAAACAATTCCCAAAATTTGATTTAATTAATAATCATATCGAAAATGACCGGCTTCGCTATGCTTATCCAAGTATTCAATTCAAAGTAATCAATAATAGTCCGCTGATTGTGGGTATCGGTGATGGTGTTGATGTTCTAAAAACAGTCTTTATGGATATTTCCAATTTGGATATTGATGGTAAAAATATCTCCATAAATGAAAAATCTGTCCGACTGGATACTGTTGAATTTGGGCAGATTAATAAACCGGTTGATTATCGCTTTGTTTTACCGTGGATGGCTTTAAACCAGGTAAACCATAAAACATATTTATCATTATCCTGGAAGGAAAAACGCCCATTCTTGGAGAATATTTTGCGGAGAAATTTAAAATCACTTTCCAAAGGATTTGATTATTTTATTCCTGACTTTGAGAATCTGCAGGTTCAAACGAATTTGAAGACGGTACTACGCAATTTCAAAAATCAAAAAATGCTCTGTTTCAAGGGTGCTTTTACAACCAATTTTATCATTCCTGATTACTTGGGCATTGGTAAGCAAACAGCCCGGGGATTTGGGACGGTGGTGAGGGTATAGAACCGCCAGGTACGATGAGAGATTGAAAACAGGAAGAATAATACCATGAAACAATTAATTCCCGTTGAGATGATTCAATCGAGAATCATTCTGATTCGAGATGAAAAAGTATTGTTTGACCGTGATTTGGCGGAATTGTATGGTGTGGAAACCAGAAGACTGAATGAACAAGTAAGTCGAAATATTGATCGATTCCCTGGAGATTTTATGTTCCTTTTAACAGATGATGAGTTCCAAAACATGAAGTCGCATTTTGCGATATCAAGTTGGGGAGGAACAAGGAAATTACCGCGTGTTTTTACCGAGCAAGGCATTGCCATGCTCTCATCAGTGTTGTATAGTTCGAGAGCAATACAGGTTAATATTGCGATTATGCGGGCATTTGTTAAAATGCGACAAATGCTTTCCACTCACAAAGAACTGAAAGAAAAATTCGAGGCGATGGAAAAGAAATACAACAGAAATTTCAAAGTAGTATTCACAGCTATAAAAGAATTGATGAATCCCATCGTACCGGAAAAGAAGACCAAAATTGGATTTAAACCACCATTGAAGAAATAACATATACAAGAAATGAGGAAAATAAATGACAAAACATAAAGACATCCAAAACCCGGAAGACTACACGGACAAAGATTACCAGAAATGGGAATATTTACTTCTTGATCCTGACACAAATAAGGCAGAGTTAGATGACATTGTTATGACTCTGGCTCATCTGCCAACTGAAAGGGCGCAGGAGCTGTTGAAAAAATTCGAGGGAAGCGACAGAGCCGGTGAAGTAAGCTGGTTGGAGCCGGCAATGGAAGAAAACGAAATGTGGTTATTAAATCCTGATACGGATCAAAAAGTAAGAGATATGAAAGCCATGAAATTGTCCGCTAAAAAACAAAAAATAATTGTTGAATTAATGGGGAAATGCGATGTGTATCAATATCGCATTGATCTAATGAAAATTGAGATAGACGCCCTAAATCAAATGGAAAAAGATGAGACAGACGAAAAATTCTTAAAACAAATTGGCTATAAAAAATCCGCACTCCATGATATGATCATTTGGGAACAAAACCACCTTGAGGAAGCAAAAGATGATATTGTCATGGAAGAAAAAATCTCTAAAAAATTGGAAGAAAGTGTCAAAACAGAAGAATATAAAAAATTAGATTTTACGACAAATGACGGCTGGCACTTCGACGGGGAAGAATGGTGATATAAATGGACAAATATCAAAATAAATATCGGATACCATCAACACGATTGCAAAATTGGGATTACCGTTCAGCCGGTGCATATTTTATAACGACAAACACAAGAAATGGGGAATATTATTTTGGTAATGTTGTGGATGCAAAAATGCAATTATCCAATATTGGTGTTATAGCAGATATTCTATGGAATGAAATAATAAACCATAAAAAAAATGTTGAATTAGGCGATTTTGTGGTTATGCCAAATCATATTCACGGAATTTTAATTTTGGATGGAAATGATAATGCCGATAATGGCGATGGTGGTGATGGTGGTAGAGACGATGCATGCATCGTCTCTACGGATACGGATACGGATATGGATACGGGGGAATCCATAAATTCCAAAAACCAACAAACGGTAAAAATATCACCAAAATCAGGTTCGGTGTCGTGTATTATTGGTTCGTTTAAATCTGCGGTATCAAAACACGCACATCGTTTAGGATTTGAATTTGAATGGCAGGAACGATTTTATGACCATATAATTCGTAATGATAAATCGTATATTCGTATTGCAAATTATATTATTAACAATCCACAAAATTGGGGAAATGATAAATTTAATAAAATGAATCAAAAATGAAAATGGATGACAATGTTCATTATTAAATGTAATCGTACAGACGATTCATGCATTGTCTGTCTACAGCGGAATAATAAAATATGAGGAAATCTATGAAACATCATCATTTTACACACCAATATTCATTATCCAAAACACTTCGTTTTGAATTGAAACCTGTTGGAGAAACAGCTGATTATATCGATGAATTCAAATCCGAATACTTAAAAGATGTTGTAAAACAGGATGAAAATCGAGCAAAAGATTATGAAATAATCAAAGAAATTATCGATGGCTACCATAGAGCATACATTGATGAAAAACTATCCGCTCCCTGTGATCAAAAAACGGGAGAACTTTTTATCGCACAAGAAGATTTTGAAAATGCTTTTTCCTATTTTGAAAAATTCCGGATAAACCCCAGAGATGAGGAAAATAAAAACGAATGGAATGATACTCAAAAGAACCTTAGGAAGAAGCTGGTGAGGGCTTTCGCAGGGAATAATAGATTATTCAGCAAGGAACTCATTAAAACCGATTTACCCGTATGGTTAAAAGCAAAAGGTGAGTGGGATGAAAATAAAGAAGCCATTGAGAACTTCAACAAGTTCACGACTTATTTTACAGGGTTTCATGAAAACAGAAAAAATATGTATACCGACAAGGATCAAAGCACGGCCATTGCTTATCGTCTCATGAATGAAAACCTACCGCGATTTTTTAATAATTGTATCCTATTTGGCAAAATTCGAGAAAAGTACACGGATTTAGTATTTAGCAAGGACACTTCATTGCTTGAAAAAATGGGTGTTGCCAGCCTTGGTAAAATTTTTCAACCCGGTTATTACATCAACCTTTTTACGCAAACGGATATAGAAAACTACCAGGAATTATTAGGTGGCAGTACGGATGAAGAAGGCAGTAAAAAACAAGGATTGAATGAGCAAATTAATCTCTACCGACAACAAAAAAACATGAAAGCGAGAGAAGTGCCCAATTTTACCGGTCTTTATAAACAGATACTCAGTGACCGTGAATCCCATTCTTTTGTTTTGGATGCATTTGAAAATGATAAGCAATTACTGGATACGTTGAAAAAATACATCAAAAAGGCCATTGGCAAAGATGGCTTAGTAGCACATCTGGAGAAATCGATTGAAAAATTAAAGGAAGCGGACACCAATAAAACATATATTATGGGTAAAAGAAGTCTTACGGATATTTCCCAAAAAATGTTCAGCAGTTTCGGTATCATTCCCGCAGCTGTCCGCCATTATGCAGAAACCATAGTTTTCCCCACACCCAAAAATGGAGTAGTAACTGAATCCCTTGAGGATAAACGTGACCGTTATACTAATCAAGATACTTTCAGCATTTCTGAACTGGAATCAATGTTGTTGGATTATATAGATCAACTCGACGCAGATGATTCATTAAAAGGGAAAATTGCTAAATTAGAAAATCCTAAACAGCCAATCTTTTCCTATTTCTGTTCTGCATTGGAATCAGCTAAAGAAAAATTTGAACTTAATAACACGATTGAAAAAGTAAAACCACTTTTGGAACTGGAGGAATTGAATAAAAATAGGACTGCTCCAAAAACAGATAATGATAAAGGAGCAAAAGGATTTCAGCAGGTTCAGAAAATCCAGCGAGTAATGGATGCTTTTATGTCTCTTATCTATGCGCTGAAACCCTTGCATTTGGTAAAAGGAAGAAAGCAAATGGACATTCCAGATGTTGACACGGGATTTTATGCTGACTTTTCTGATGCATTTGAATTCTACAGTCAGAAAACAATTGGCCTTTACAATAAGATTAGAAACCATCTGACAAAAAAGCCATTCTTAACAGATAAAATTAAAATCAATTTTGAAAATCCAAACTTGCTTAGTGGCTGGGATGCAAATAAAGAAAAGGATAATTCAGCAATTTTACTTGAAAAAGATGGGAATTATTATCTTGCCATTATGCATCCAAAACACAAAAGACTGTTTGATTACATCAAAGGAATTGACGATATAAACAGTGAAAAGCGAACGAAAGAAAAGAATGAATTGTACGATAAAATCACAAGTGAAGAATCAGATTGTTATCAAAAAATAGTTTATAAACTTTTGCCTGGTGCAAATAAAATGCTGCCAAAGGTCTTTTTTTCAAAATTACGATTTGATTTATTCTCACCATCAGATGAAGTCTTGAATATTCGAAATACTGCATCCCACAGTAAAAATGGTGCGCCACAAAAAGGATATGAAAAAGCTGACTTCAATCTTCAAGACTGCCACACAATGATTGATTTCTTTAAGGCATCTATTGAAAAACATCCTGAATGGAGAGAGTTCGGGTTCAATTTTTCGCCAACAACAAGCTACGAAGACCTCATCGGTTTTTACCGGGAGGTAGAACATCAGGGATACAGAATGGATTTTCATCCTATAAAAGAA
Organism: Fidelibacterota bacterium; assembly: GCA_022561485.1. Taxonomy (GTDB): domain Bacteria; phylum Fidelibacterota; class Marinisomatia; order Marinisomatales; family TCS55; genus JADFRD01. Next base: position 74,159 of record JADFRD010000001.1, read on the forward strand.
AGTTATATTGATGAATGTGTTGCTGAAAGGAAACTATTTCTTTTCCAAATCTACAATAAAGATTTTTCGCCTTACAGCAAAGGTAAACCCAGTTTACATACATTGTATTGGAAAGCGTTGTTCGAACCTGAAAATTTGAAGGATGTAGTAGCAAAACTCAACGGCGAGGCTGAAGTCTTTTACCGAAAACATTCAATTAAAAGAAATGAAACCTTCATTCATTCTGCCAAAAACCCCATTAAGAATAAGAACAAAAATAATCCAAAAAGGGAAAGTACATTTGATTATGATATCATAAAAAACAGACGATACACAAAGGACAAATTTCTTTTCCATGTGCCAATTACTCTAAATTTTAAGGCAGACGGAGTTCCGAGGTTTAATGATAGAATCAATCAAGAATTAGCCGTTAGTGCCAATACCCATATCATAGGCATTGACCGTGGTGAGCGGCATCTTCTGTATTACACCGTAATTAATCCTACGGGAGATATTGTTGAGCAGGGAACACTAAACGAAATCAGCACCGACCAGGGATATAACGTGGATTACAACCAAA
>JADFRD010000025.1 GCA_022561485.1 Fidelibacterota bacterium
TGCAAGCTCCTACCACTTCTCTAAGCCAGGGTTACTTTGATGCAAACCGTATTGGCTGTGACTTTGAGAATAATGGATTGTTTGTGTCTTACCGCATCCCGGGTCACAGCGGGATGGAGTGGCCACGATTAATGGATACTTATGTCGATTTCTCATCGGGCATCTGGATTATCGGAAAGATAAATAACGGTTATGGCATTCTCAGATCGGCGATAGCAGAATACGGTTCTGAATTTACACCGGGGCCAGCCTATATCCCTTACGATCCGCTCATCCATAAAATCTATAAAATAACACGTTCGGACTTTCAATATCCTAATGTCAATCCTGACTTTGAAAACTGGCCCATAGATGATGGTGCTCCATGGATCGATGCCAATGGTGATGGAATCTATAATGTTGCCGATGGCGACCACCCTGAAATGCTGGGGGATCAAATATTCTGGTATGTGGCGAATGATCTGGATACTGTAAACCATGGCAACGTTTTTGGTACCTATCCCCTAAATATTGAAATACAAACCACTATCTGGGGTTACAATGGCGCATATGGTGGACAGTCACTACAGGACATGATGTTTATGAAGGTGCTCATTATTAACAAAGGTTCAGAGATTATTGAGGATGCTTATATCGGTTTGTGGGATAACCCAGATCTGGGTTATGCTGATGACGATTTTGTTGGGTGTGATACATTGCTCAATTTGGGTTTTACTTACAATGACGGTCCTGATATGGAATTCGGTGTTAATCCGCCATCCCTGGGATATGTGCTCTTACAAGGACCCATTTTCGAATCTCCCGGGGACACTGCCCGAGCATTCGGTAGATTAATCCCCAATTTTTCCAATCATGGCATGACCGGTTTTGAATCAAATGCTCCTATTTATCCTTTCTGGGGTACTTATAACGTAATCGATGCTTATAATCAAATACGGGGTTTAAGGATAGACGGTACTCCAATAATCAATCCTGAAACTAACACAATTACCAGATTCATGTATTCTGGAAACCCTGATGATAATACCAGTATTGGAGACGGGATCTGGGTCGATTCTGATACACGCACGTCCGGTGACCGCACCTTTCTAATGGGTAGTGGACCTTTCACTATGGCGCCGGGAGATTCCCAGGAAGTAATTGTTGCCATCGTTATTGCCCGGGGAACTGACCCTTTAGATTCGGTTACCAAACTGAAATCAATCGTTCCCATCACCCATACCATGGCTGAGCAGTTTTTTAACATTGATATAAACCCCGTACCCGTACCGGGAGTTGACTTGGAAAATCTGTTTGTCACTGCTGACAATATCAACGATGACCGGATTATCAATAATGGTGAGACTGTGCGGTTAAGTTTATCCCTTACAAATACAACCACGTATACGATTCCAAATCTCAGGATCGGGTTCTCAACCAATACCAACCAGGTGACTGTTGATTTGGGGAGCCCAATTGCGTTACCCCCATTGCCACCGGGAGGCACGTACGTTATCCAGGGTGATGCTTCTCCACAGTTGACGGTTGCAGCCGATTACACTGAACTTCAATTTACCCTTTTAGTCACCATATATGATCCGGATAATGACCTGCTTTCGGTAGAAAATTTTTTGCTTCCTGTAGAACAATTGTATTTCACACCTGGGGATATCAACGCAGCTACACAAGTCGCTGGATATGGCGATGCGTTTGTTGCATTTAAATATGTTTTACCCCATGAAGCCACAGCAGACAGTTATCGTGTAGACATTACCCCTCAGTTCTATAATTCGAGTGAACAACTTGTAGATGGACTGGGTGTAGTACTGACAAACGTAACCAATTCTACGATACTTTTGGATCATTACGCCCTTCCCAATGAATACGGTTTTGGTTATCCTGTAACGGAGGGCTTTAAGCTAATTTTCCGTGATGTTTTAGAAGATTTCAAATCCTTCAAGTGTGTAGCCAATGCTGCTGGTCCTATTGATCCCCCCACCGGAGCGGCGGCTGACTGGTATAGCTACCCGGTTCCAGAACGTCCCGGAAGGGATCAGCAGGTAGGTGAAGGAACATGGTTCATCGCTACCTGGCCTGATGGGTCTAGGGCGTCCTACGACGCCTTCTTCGCTCGTACTGTTGAATATACAGGGGGTGCCAATAATCCTGATGGTACCGGTATCAAGTGGCTGATACCTCATGATTTTGAAATCCGGTTTACCGAGGAGGGCGGTAAGGCGTTTATGCCTGATGGCTGGCCTGGCGGACCAACAGTTATTAGCGTTCCCTTTGAGTTATGGGATATTGGAACAACTGACGATATTGATGACGATTATCGTTTGGTACCCTATCTCTACGATGTAGACGGGAATGGTGAATTCAACCTGATGTATGATGCTGCTGATACAACAAGCGACCAAGGTTGGGCTGACCATGAAGTGTCCAGTGGGGAGAACGACCCATGGACAGACCCGTTCTACTGGATCCACCCGACCGATAATACCCCTGGAACCCAGGGATATGACAATATGATTGCTGCCCTTGAGTCAGATCCCACCGGCGCCGCATCCTGGGATTCACAGCCGGATGAAGCAGAAAGTCCCTATGATGGCTGGGCGGGTATGCACCACATGGTATTGGTGTTGTGGAATGGCGGTGGCGTGACGTGGGTAACTTCTCCAGGTGAGTATGACATGGAGATGCCGGAAGTCGGGACTGTGTTCAGGATAGTAACGAACAAACTCCTGAATACTACAGATGTATTTGCCTTCCGTACTGAAAAGCAAAATGTGAAAGACCCCACCAATCCGAACCAATATGCTCTTTACCAGAATTATCCGAATCCTTTCAATGATAGAACCAATCTGAGTTTTTACTTAGCCGAGGAATCGGATTTCACCTTAACTATCTATGACATTTTGGGTCGGGAACTCATTCACTACGATATCAAGCAACACCCCCCGGGGTATAACTCGGTTCAGTGGAATGGACGGAACTGGTTGGGGAAGCGCATGCCCACGGGAGTGTACCTCGTATTAATGCATGCGCGCGGGTTTAATAAGACAAAAAAGATTCTACTTTTAAAGTAAATTGCTTTTGAAGGATTTGTTTATATGAAAACAGGGATCACGATTTACAAGGTAATAATAGTTGTTTTACTTTTATCTTTGTCCATGGGGTACTTTTCCTGTGATGACCCGGATCCAAAAGAAGATAATGATGAACCATCCCGTTGGTCCCGCTACGGGATGGAAGATAAGGCAATACAAAAATTACGTTTATTTGATGACCAACTTTATGCTATAACTAAGCTAAGAGGTTTGTATCGCAGAAATATTGTAGATGAATTTTCAGAATGGCAATATTTAGGGTTTGAAGATACCGTTAGTGATTGGCGTTATGCCCATGGTGTTTATGATGTTTATATAAATACAGAAAACCCAACATCAATAATGATCGCCGTTTATGAAGCTGATTCATTAAATAGTTCAATTCTTGTTTCCCAGGATAATGGGGTTACTTGGTTATCGTCTGATTCCGGAATGGTTTATGAGCGTGAAGATTCACTCTATCAGGGAAGCGTTGGAGAAATAACAGGAGTTGGTAATATAATATATGGGACTGGTTCGGATGGGATTTATGTAACGTATGATTTCGGTGTTTCCTGGCATTTGCTAATATATTATGATAGCATATCATATTGGGGATTAAAGGTTCATCCCTACAATGACCATATTTTGTGGGTAATATTTATGGGAGTATGGGGTGACAGTAACATTTCAAAATCATCTGATGGTGGTTTAAGTTGGGAAGGTCTCCCAGAATCTTTCGCAAGCCTTTACCAATTTGCAGATGATATTGCTTTACATCCTTTAGATGAACAAATTGTGTATGTCAGTGTTCCAAGTAATGTTTATAAAACAGAAGATTTTGGTGAAACATGGGTGCAAATTTTGTCAGGAGATTCGTTAGGTTATAGTTTTTCATTAATTTCTATCGATGAAAAACAACCAAATCATTTAGTTGTAATGGGGCGAGAAAATATAAATTTTCACCCGATACAAGAGACATTTGATGGTGGTGTTTCCTGGATCAAAATTGACTATCCTTATGATTATCTGATCTATTCACATCCTTTAGTTGACCCAAACAACGAAGCCCTGTATCTGCCCACAGAAGGTGGAGTGCTTAAATATCTATATAATGTAAACCTAAATGAAGGGGAGTAAACACAATGAATAGCAAACGTACCAGTGTTCACAATAAATCTTTACTTTATTTCTGTATAGCAATGATTCTTTTTCTTGTATCTAATGAATCCGTCCAGGCCCAATCATTTAGTTTAGGCGTTAGAGAATATATACAGGTGGATGGGCAGTGGTATATAAATGAGGATGGGATAATTGGTGATCAGGTGATACCGGAAAGGATTGTTATTCAACTACAACCGGAGATGGATATAATCCAGTTTGATTCATCTTCGCTGAATCTGCTAGGTCTGCAGGTAATAACCGGGCTTATTGCTGAGAATTTCCATGTATTGAAGGTTCCTTCTAATCTGGATCCCTTTATTTCAGCTACAGCGCTTTCAAACCTCACGGAAGTTATCAATATTGAATTTGATGCGCTGGGTGAGTGGACAGAGTCACCAGATGATCCTTATTGGTCTGACCAATGGAACCTGAATGTGTCGAAGTTGAATATGCCGGCAGCTTGGGATATCTCAACCGGGTCAAGTTCAGTTATTCTGGCCATTATAGACACGGGTGTTGAATATGAACATGAAGATCTTAATGGCAACATTTGGGTGAATCCATTTGAAGATTTTAACGGGAACGGGAGAGCAGATTTCTACCCCTATTATGTTGGTGGAGATCTGGATTGGAGTGATAATGATAACAATGGTAAAGTGGATGACTTAGTGGGCTGGGACTTTCAAGACAATGATAACGACCCCTCCGACACCTATTATCATGGTACAATGGTGGCAGGAGTGGCTCTCGCCCAGACAAACAATTATGAAAATGGCACCTATCTTGGCGTTGCCGGAGCAGCAGGCGGTTGGGCGGCTTCTCAAGGTGTTTTATTTATGTCACTACGGGTAGAAAATGGGCAGCCATTACTCTCACAGGCTACCGAGGCAATAACCTATGCCGCGGGAAACGGTGCCCGCGTGATCAATATGAGTTTTGGATTTGGAGTGCCTTTGCTCCTATGGAAGCAGCGTTAAACAACGCCGCTGACAACTACAACTGTGTTCTCGTAGCTGCGGCTGGTAATTACGAAGACATTCAGCAATCTCAAGCTATTAGTTACCCTGCAGCCTATGATAAAGTGATCGCCGTCGGTGCTACAACAGAAAACGATGTCAGGAAAGAATTATACGATGGCTCAGATGAGCCAAATACCCATACTTGGGGGAGTTGCTACAGCTACTTAGATATGTTATTGGATGTAATGGCACCGGGAGTTCATATTCAGACGACGGACATTGCCGGGGACAGCAGGGAAAGATCCGGGGAACTACTATTCATCTTTTAGCGGCACCTCCTCCGCGGCACCAATCGTTTCCGGGTTGGCAGCGCTTATCCTTTCCATTAATGCTAATTTATCCTGGTCCGAAGTTAGGAGCATCATTCGTAATACAGCCGACGAAGTACCAGCAATGGGAGGTGAGAATTTCACAGACGAATATGGCTATGGGCGCATCAATGCTTATGCGGCATTATCCGCCGTAGAACCGTCACCTGCGGTGCCGGTAAATTTCCATAAAGAACTGCACTCAATTCCCGGTGGGTGGAACCCTATTCTGGTCTGGTCGCCAAATAGTGAACCTGATCTGGCTGGGTATCAGTTATATCGTAAATTCGTACCTGGTTCATGGCAGATGCGCGCCCAATTATCTTCTACTCAGACCTCGTTTACCGATGGCGAAATCTTCATATCGGCTTCAGGCAGGAATATCGAATACGTCCACTATAAAGTAAGGGCATTTAGTGATTGCAATTATTCTGATTTTACGAACTCGCTGGTTATACGGCACAATGAGTTGGGTGGATTCAAGCAGATTGCTGAAAATCCTACACCAGAGGTAGTGCTACCAGAAAATTTTATTTTGAGTGGAGCCTTCCCTAACCCGTTTAACGCTGCTACTACCATTCATTATGCGTTACCGGAGCTCAGCAATGTGGAGATTACCGTTTTTGATATTATGGGTCGTGAAGTAACCACACTAGTAAACGGTTTGGTTAATGCTGGTTTCAAAGAGACAGTTTGGGACGGCGCCAACGCTTCCGGTCAACCGGTTCCTTCAGGAATGTACTTCTACCGTTTAGATGCCAAAGCAGTTGAAAGCGGCGAACGGTTCCATCAGACCCGCAAGATGGTGATAATGCGTTAACTCGGGTTGCCCGCCTGTTTTTCACTTTTGGGTAGGGGATAAGTGGCGAATCTCATGACATCGTAGATAAGGATTAGGATTAAGAAATGTTATAGTTTGTAGAATCGAAGAGATGACTAATCTCTGCCCCAGCCATTCACTACTCACCTGCACCCATTCACCGCTCACCGGTTACCAATCATCCAATCTGCCAATCAATCGTACTGCATTTCCATCATGCATTACATAATTACGTTATTATTGTATTCAAAGCTTATTTCTTTGTCTGATCTGACTTAAATTTTTAACTATGCGTCGCTGGTTTCGCTTACTAATTCGCAACAGTTTTTTCCAAGTCGGCTTTGGTCTTTTTGTGATCATGATTCTGGGGGGACTGATTTTGCGTACCTTGGAAACAGGGAAAATCATCGAAGGAGAAAATCCTTTCTGGTGGGCCATTGTTACCATGACGACGGTTGGTTATGGGGATTTTGCCCCTTCTTCCTCAGAAGGACGCATATTTGCTGTACTGGTCATGTTTGCGGGAATTTCGTTAACAGCCATGTTTACAGCGGTTATATCATCCATTTTTGTCGCCAAACGAATCCGGGAGGAAAAAGGCTTGGAAAACGTAAAAGTAAAAGATCACATTATTATCTGCGGGTGGAACAGGAACGCTGAAAAAATAATCGATTCCATCCAGTATTTAGCAGATGGTCGCCGAAAGGATATTGTTCTTATTAATGATTTAGACGAAGAAGAAATTGCACGTCTGAAAACTCGTTATCGGGAAATTCGTGTGCACTTTGTCGCCGGCGATTTTACCAGCGAGCGGATATTGGAAAAAGCGAATCTGGAGGAAGCAAAAACAGTAATGATCATCCCCAGTGAAGTAAATGATTTGGTTCAAAATCCCGATGAAAAAACCATTCTCGCTACACTCACCATCAAAGGTTTGGAACCGAATATTCGTGTAATTGCCTACCTTCACAGCCGTGAAAACCTGACACATATCAAGCGTGCCAATGCGGATGAAGTGGTTATCAGCGATGATTTTGGCGCTTTCATGTTAGCGTCTCACGTAATGGATCCGGGAATCCCCCAAACGCTAAATCGTTTATTGGACAATGTATCTTTGAACAGGTTTAAACGAGTGGATATCCCCAGTGAATTTGTTGAAAAATCGTTTGATGACCTCTTTAATCATTTTCGTAATAGTGGCGCCATTTTAATCGGTGTTTTTTCGGAAGAAGAAAATTTGGGGATCGGAGAAGTACTTTCAGCGGATACATCTGCCTTGGATGCTTTCATTGAGCGTAAGCTGAAGGAAGGCGGGATTTCTCTGGGAGAAGAGAGCAAAATAACCACTGTAATCAATCCGGAAAATAATTATATCATCAAAGATGGCGAAAGAGCCATCATTATACCTTGAGGTGCGTATGGATATAAGAGCATTAAAGGATTTTTCAATTTTTCACAATTTAGATGAATCGGAAATAAAATTATTTGCTGATAAAATATCGCATGTTAATGTACCCTCTGGAGAAAATTTCATTATTGAAGGTGATATTGGGGATTCTATTTTTCTATTACTGGATGGCGAAGTGGAAATTAATCAGGCGTTGACACTTTCCATGAATAAGGGTGAAGTAGATAACCGTGAAAAAGCAATCATTAAACTTTCCAGCGATAGTAAACCGTTATTTGGGGAAATGTCACTATTTAATGAGGGTGACCGGCGGACAGCCAATGTTAAGGCATTGACAAAATGCCAATTAGCCAAAATCGGAAAAGAAGAATTATTTGAAATATGTAATGATTTTCCGGAAACAGGATATAAAGTGATGCAAAATCTTTGCCGTTCGTTATGCAGTAATCTTGTGAAAGCAAATCAGAATGTGTTGAAATTGACCACAGCTTTCAGTTTAATATTAGAACGATAAGGAAAATAGTTAGCGGTAAATGGTAACTGGTAGATTGGTATGGGAAATGTTAAACGTCAGATGTTGGATGCTAAATAATCAATCACTCTTTTCTATATTCCATTTCGGCATAAAGGCAATCATTCATTCTCTCATTCAACCATTCAACCATTCAAATATTTTAATCAACTCCCTGGTTATATGATCGCTAATGAGGAATAATTAATTCATGACAGTACAATTGGATAAAGTTTATACGCCTGCCGAAATCGAAGATAAATGGTATCAGCACTGGCTGGACAAAGATTATTTCCATGCTGACGTAAACTCGGATAAAGAACCGTATACCATTGTCATCCCTCCGCCCAATGTAACGGGTATGCTCACCATGGGACACGTACTGAATAATACGATTCAGGATATATTAATTCGTAAAGCCCGGATGCAAGGTAAGGAAGCTTGTTGGATTCCCGGCACGGATCACGCATCCATTGCCACAGAAGGAAAAGTAGTTCAGATGCTCAAAGAGCAAGGTGTCGATAAACACAGTCTTTCCAGAGAAGAATTTTTAGAACATGCCTGGGAATGGAAAGAGAAATATGGCGGCATCATTATCCAGCAATTGAAAAAACTGGGCTGTTCCTGTGATTGGAAACGGGAACGTTTTACAATGGATGAAGGCTATTCGAAAGCTGTTTTGTCCGCGTTTGTAAAATTATATGAAAAAGGATTTATTTATAAAGGTCACCGTTTAGTAAACTGGTGCCCGGTGTCCAAATCTGCCATCAGCGATGAAGAAGTTATCCATCAGGAAGTCCAAGGTCATTTGTGGTATTTTAAATATCCGGTTAAGGACAGTGACGAGTTCATGGTTGTGGCTACCACCAGGCCGGAAACGATGCTGGGGGATACAGCTGTGGCAGTACATCCAAAAGATGAGCGTTATACCCATCTAATCGGTAAAACGATCGTTCTTCCATTAGTGGGACGGGAGATACCTGTCATTGCCGATAATTATGTGGATCCGGAATTCGGAACGGGGTGCGTAAAGGTGACCCCGGCTCATGACCCCAATGATTTTGCCATGGGTGAGCGTCATGACTTGGAATTCGTGAATATCATGAATAATGATGCATCCATTAACGACAATGCTCCAAAAGCATACCAAAACTTGTCTCGTGAAGATGCCAGAAAAGCGGTTGTAAACGATTTAGATGAACAGGGATGTCTGGAAAAGATAGAAGAGTACGTATATAAAGTTGGATATTCTGAACGTGGTCAAGTACCTATTGAGTTTTATCTCTCCGAACAATGGTTCATGAAAATGGATGAACTGGCCAAACCGGCACTGCAGGCAGTGTCTGACGGCAAAATAAAATTTCATCCGGAGCATTGGGTAAAGACGTATAATCATTGGATGGAAAATATTAAAGACTGGTGCATCAGCCGTCAGCTCTGGTGGGGGCACCAGATTCCGGTTTGGTATCATAAAGACGATCCTAAAAAAATGCATGTGTCAGTAGACGGGCCAAATGATCCTGAAAATTGGATTCAGGAAGAAGATGTTTTGGACACGTGGGCCAGTTCATGGCTGTGGCCCATTGGCGTTCACAATTGGCCGGAAGATAGTGAAGAATTAGACTATTTTTATCCCACAGATTCCATGGTAACCGGACCGGACATCATATTCTTCTGGATAGCACGAATGATCATCGCCGGATATGAATTCATGGACAACCTGCCCTTTAAGGATGTGTATTTCACTTCCATTCTCCGAGATGAAACCGGGCGAAAATTCAGCAAATCTTTGGGTAATTCACCGGACCCGTTTGATTTATTTAAAAAATATGGAACCGATGCTGTCCGGTTTGGAACCATGCTCATGGCGCCACAGGGATTGGACGTTCTGTTCTCATCCACCCGACTTGAAGTAGGTCGTAACTTTATGAATAAACTCTGGAATGCATCCCGCTTCGTGCTGATGAATTTGGAAGAAGCTAAAATTCCAGATATAGATCTGAATAAAGAAGAATTGGATTTACCGGAACGGTGGATATTGAGCAAACTGCAAAAGTCCGTGAAAGCCTATAACCGACAACTGGACAGGTTTCATTTCAACGAAGCGGCCAAAGTACTCTATGATTTTACGTGGAATGATTTTTGTGATTGGTATATTGAAATTGCCAAGACTCGATTTTATGGTAAAGATGCCCATGCAGCGGATGTTTCCCGGGTGGTGGCCATTCATGTGTTAAGAACTGTTTTGGCTATCCTCCATCCCTATGCACCATTCATTTCGGAAGAACTATGGGCTCATATTAAAGATGATGATGATTCAGACTTAATTGTATCAAATTGGCCTGAAATAGATGAAAAATTTATTGATCACAATGCAGAGAAAGAGATGACATTGTTACAAGAAGTGATTTCCGGAATACGCACTGTCCGCAGTCGTATGAATATTTCACCAGCCAAAAAGTCAGAATTAATTGCCAAATGTGATAACGGTATGGCAGAATTTCTATATCAATATCAAACAGTTATTTCATCACTTACGCGGACGTCATCTATTAAGGCTGGCATGGATCACGCAAAACCGGAACAATCAGCCACGGTAGTCATAGGTAAAAATGAACTATATATCCCTTTAGGCGGTTTAATCGACTTGGACGTGGAAAAGTCTCGCCTGCAGAAACGAGCAGATGAAATCAATGGTCATTTGAATACTATCACCAAAAAATTGTCCAATGAACAATTTATGAGCAAAGCCCCTAAACATGTCGTTGCTCGGGAAAAAGAAAAACAGGAAGAAATGTCTGCTGAACTAGAAAAAGTGAATGCAAATTTGGAGATGCTGCAATGAGAACATTAGTTTTATTACTACCATTATTTTTAATTGGCCAGACCATGACGGTCTATAAGGACAATATTGCTTTAGTGAAAGTACCGGTACAGTGGAACGTACCGTCAGGAATATCTGAAATCACTTATGATAAATTACCTATCGGACTCATTCCGGATTCGCCGTTTTTGATGCTTGAAGATGTTGTAATCCGTTACCAGCGCTTTAATAACGACGTCTTCAATGGTGAGAAATATTTCAGAGGTAAAATTGGTGCACACGTTTATGTGAAGGTGTATGACGACAAAATCCATGAAGGCACCTTAATTGAATTTAGTGGAAGCAGTATTTCCCTTAAAACACGAAAAGAAATCATGACTATTTCCAGAAATAAAGTGGATTATATGTACTCACGGGATTCAGAATCAAAACCGCAATTGCGTCCGGAATTGGCTTGGGATATTTACATGAGTAAAATACCTCGAACCGATTCAATAAATGGAAACTTGGTGTATCTTTCAACGGGATTTGACTGGAATGCTGTGTATCGGTTCATTTTGAATGGGAAAAAAGGAGAACTCATTTCCGAGGCTGTGGTGAGCAACGCCAGCAATATGGATTTCTACCAATATTCTTTGAAATTGGTGGAAGGAAATCTGCAGAAAAAAGGGAGAAGACCGCAGCCGGTATATCGGACTAAATCACGTACGTCTGCCTTAGAAATTGCCCCAGTTGCAACGGAAAAAGAATTAGGTGACTTTCATATTTATTCACTTCCGGAAAAAATTGATCTAAAACAAAACCAAAGTGTAACTGTTCGATTATATGAACCGCGGAAAGTAAATTTTATCAAAACGTATGTTTTTAAAAATTCTGAACGAAGCAAGAAAGAAGAACCGCTCCAAATTGAGATTCAGTTGGCCAACACAGAAGAAAACGGATTGAATATTCCTCTGCCCCGGGGAAAAATCACCCTGTATTTACAATCGCCAGACGGTTCGTTGGAATATGCCGGCGAGGATGAACTGAAACAAATTCCAAAAGGCGAAACAGCAACGATTTCCGGCGGGCGTGCCTTCGATGTGATTGGTAAACGTATTGTTCTCCACTATGATCGCAAACGGAAAAGTGAGGAAGCATCCATTGAAATCATTGTAAAAAATATAAAAAATGCTGCTGTAAACATTCGTCTGGAAGAACGGATCCATGGTGACTGGATTATTCGTAATGCGTCTGATAATTACATAAAGAAAGATGCATCCACTATTTATTTCCCATTCACTGTGGAAGCAGGCGGTTCAAAAACAGTGACGTATACATACCGCAAGGAATGGAAATAATCCCTTGTGTCAGCGCAACCTGATTTAAATACTCCTATACAATATATTAAGGGCATTGGTCCCAAACGGGCAGACGCTCTATCCACAGCCGGTATCCTGACTGTAAACGATATTTTACATTATTATCCCCGCCGCTATCTGGATCGTACAACGGTCAAATCGATTCGTGATATTAAAAAAAATGATGAAGCAACCATTGTGGGTACAATTGAAGTGTGCGGCGAACGGAAGACACGAAAACGTAAACTTTACCAAGCTGTTCTATCAGACGGGACCGGGTTGATCACACTGGTATGGTTCAATGGTGTAAAATATATTAAAAATATCATACAAAAAGGGGATCGCATTGCTATCCATGGAAAAGTGGAGTTTTATAATGGATTGCAAATCATCCATCCGGAATATGATAAACTGGATACGGATGCGGATCCCATAAATACAGGAACCATTATTCCATTGTATCCATTGTCCGCTGAATTAAACAAGGCTCGTATAGACCATCGCAGCTTGCGCCGGATCATTAAGACGTTGGCTGATCAAATACAATATTGTACAGATTATTTGGATGAAGAAATCATCAGAGTAAAGAATTTATGTTCACTGAAAAATGCTTTACAGAATATTCATTTTCCGGAGTCGCTTGAAGACTTAAAAGAAGCCATCCACAGACTCAAGTTTGATGAACATTTTTTCCTGCAGCTATTATTGAGTCTTCGCCATCGGTCTTATCAGAAACTAGGTACAAACCCATTGTCTAAATCCGGTCCGAAAGTGAAAAAAATATTAGATGACTTGGCGTTTGAGCTTACTTATTCACAGAAAAAAGTGTTGAAAGAAATATGTCATGATATGGCGAAACCCATCCCCATGAATCGATTACTGCAGGGGGATGTTGGCTCAGGGAAAACAATCGTAACTATTTTAGCTGCCGTAACTGCCGTTGCCAACGGAGTTCAAGCCGCCGTGATGGCGCCGACAGAAATTCTGGCGCACCAGCATTATGAATCATTCAAGCAGCAATTAAATAAAGTTCATATCACGTGTGCGCTATTAGTCGGAAAGCAAAAAGCGGCTGAACGGAAACAGATATTGGAAGCGATTAAAAATGGAAAAGTTGACATTTTAATTGGTACCCATGCATTGATTCAAAAGGAAGTGGAGTTCAAAAAATTAGGATTTGTGGTTGTGGACGAGCAGCATCGGTTTGGAGTGCTCCAGCGAGGAGACTTAACCAAAAAAGGAGAGAATCCTCATTTGCTGGCTATGACCGCCACACCCATTCCCAGGACGATGGCCATTACATATCACGGTGATATGGATCTTTCCATTATTGATGAAATGCCGAAAAATAGAATGCCGGTGGTAACAAAAGTTGTAAAGGAAAGCCGTCTGAAAAATGTTTATAAATTCATGAAAGAAGAAGTGGCTGACGGTCGGCAATGTATGGTGGTTTATCCTCTTGTTGAAGAAACAGAAAAATCTGATTTAGCAGCAGCGACAGAAGGTTTTGAAAATCTTAATAATATTTTTTTAGAGATTAAAGTTGGGCTTATTCATGGAAGGATGAAAAAAGATGAAAAAGATGATATCATGGATGCCTATGCAAAAAATGAGATTCACATTTTAGTATCTACAACCGTAATTGAAGTGGGGATTGATATACCGAACGCTTCAGTTATGCTCATTGAACATGCAGAACGATTTGGCCTGACGCAGCTTCATCAACTCCGAGGCCGCGTTGGCAGAGGCAGTGCAAAGAGTTATTGTATTTTGGTGGAACGCAATATTACGGATACATCTCGCAAACGGCTCGCCATCATGGAAAAAACCAATGATGGATTTGTTATTGCTGATGAGGATTTGAAAATGCGCGGACCTGGAAAATTCTTCAGCACGGAGCAGAGTGGGTTTTTTAAATACAAGATTGCAGATATGGTGACGGACGGTCCAATTATCAGGAATGCCCGGCAAGCAGCGCAGGAATTAACCAAAACAGACCCAAAGCTGGAAAATCACCCTTTAATGAAAGAACGGCTATTGAAAGATTATGCCCAGTATTTGGATACGGTGACAATTAGCTGATGATCGAACAAACCCACTGCCCCCTCTGCAAAAGTGAACTGAAGAAGGTTTATATAGCCAAAGACTATTTGGTCAGCAGTGAAAGCTTCGATATTGTAGAATGTCCTTCATGCCAACTACGCTTAACGAGCCCATTCCCGAACAAGGATGTCATCGGCAGTTACTACGAATCAGATGAATATATTTCTCATGTTGAAGGTTCCAAGAGCCTTTTTGATGCAGTGTATAACCTGGTGCGATCCTACATGTTGGGAAGAAAGAGTCGTTTGGTAGAAAAAGCAGCCGGTATGAAAACGGGTAGAATCCTGGACATCGGTTGTGGCTCCGGGCATTTCTTAAATACCATGAAGGAAATCGGCTGGGAGGTGTCCGGAGTGGACGCGTCTCCAAAAGCACGTGCATTGGTCATGAGTCAGTTTGGTATTGACACCATTTCTCCTGAAGATTGGTTTAATTCTGATGGGAAATATGATGTAATTACCTGCTGGCACAGTTTGGAACATGTCCATGAACCCTGGGTTTATCTTGAAAAGATAAGAGGACAGTTAGATAATGATGGTATGTTAATTGCAGCGCTGCCCAATTATGAATCCACAGACGCCAAAAAGTACGAAGCGGACTGGGCCGCTTACGATACACCACGTCATCTCTATCATTTTACTCCATCGTCTTTGGAAAAGATCATGTTCACAAATGAATTCTTGATTAATGAAATCCACCGGATGCCTTTTGATGCATTTTATATATCAATTTTGAGCGCTCGACATATGGGTCGGTCTATACTATCCGGCATATGGAACGGGTTTATTTCGTGGTTTTCATCATGGGTAAATAAAGAAAAATGCAGTTCATTAATCTATATAATGAAATAGATCAATGATGTAATCAATCATTCATCTTTAGCGGTATAAGATATAAATTCGCGGGCTTTATATCGTTGAAACAACATCCATTATATAACGTTAGGTAACAACAATATGTCCTCAGAAAATAAAATAACAGAACAACAATTATTTGACCAGCTCATTTCATCCTTGGTTCACAGCGCCTGGGTGTTTATGGGGAAAATAAAAAATCCCCTTAATGATCAGCTGGAAAAAGACATAGATCAAGCCTCCATACAAATTGATATGCTGGATATGCTCTTTAAGCGTATGAAGGGTAATCTGTCTGAAAATGAAGATCAATATTTAGGTCACCTAATCAGTGAGCTAAAAATGAATTTTGTTGAAGAACAAAAAAAACCGACGGAAAAAACCATAAAAGACGGAAAAGGTGAAATGGGAGATGGAAAAGGTGAGAAGAAAGACAGTAGTAATGAGAAAGAAAAAGGTAGTAAAAAAACAAAGAGCAAAAGTAATGGTGTAGATGAAAAAAAAGTGGAAGAAAAACCGAAAAAAGATTCGGAAGATGCTAACAATAGTGAAAATGAAAACAGCGAGGAAGCAGAGTGATTTCTAAAGATAATATTTTTTTAAATAGAATTTTGGCGGCCATTACACTGGTTGTTTCATTTATTGTTTATTTGAGTACCATGGCAACCACTGTTTCGTATTGGGATTGCGGTGAATTCATTGCCACATCTTACATCTTAGGCGTTCCCCACCCTCCTGGCAGTCCGTTGTATCTAATTCTTGGACGAATTTTTTCCATGTTACCATTGAATGCTGACGTTGCTTATCGCGTGAATCTTTTGTCGCCCATCACCAGCGCTGTGGCCGTAATGCTGCTTTATTTGATTATTGTAAAAGTTATTGCACATTGGCGCGGTGAAATTCGAACTCGTCAAGATACATTAATCGTCTTTGGCGCTGCATTTGTTGGCGCCATGACCTTTGCATTTACGGACAGTCACTGGTTCAATGCGGTCGAGGCTGAAGTGTACGCCATCAGTACGTTTTTTACAGCCATTGTTGTCTGGCTGATTCTCCATTGGTCAGATCGTGCAGATAATCCGGGAAGCGAGCGTTATATTCTGATTATTGCCTACATGTTTGGCTTGGCCATCGGTGTTCATATTTTGAATCTATTGACACTTCCTTTTATCGCATTAATTATCTATTTCCGCAAAATGGATTTCCAGTGGAAGACATTTTTTATTACCGCTGCCATTACATTTATAATATTTCTCATTATACATAATGGAATCATTATCGGTCTTCCGAAACTGGCTGGATTTGCCGGGATCAAAGGTGTGGTCATTCTTGTCCTCCTTGTTGTAAGTGCAGCAGTTTGGTCCATTAGGGCTAAACATCAATTAATGTCTTTAGCCCTTTCTTCGGCTGTACTCATTTTGGTTGGATTTTCAAGTTATTCCTTGATTTTTATCCGTTCGGGGCAGGATCCTGCCATTGATGAAAACAATCCGGAAAATATGTCTGCTGCGATTTCCTATCTACAGCGTGAACAATATGGCGAAATCAGTCAATTCCCTCGGCGTTATAATGGACTACCGCCGAAACATGAAGTGGTTGGCCGACCGACGGCCGGAAGGAATACATATTCCTCAAGCCAAAACAGGAAGTACCAGTTTCATCATTCCAAGAAACAGTGGGATTTTTTCTGGAATTACCAAGTCAGGAAAATGTATAATCGATATTTTCTGTGGCAGTTTGCCGGACGTGGGTCTTCAACAGACGACTATACAACGCCCATGGGCGCCAATAAACGAGAGGATGGTGTTCACTGGTTTCAATTTGGTTTACCGTTAGCGTTTATCCTGGGGATTGTTGGACTTGTGCATCATTCCCGAAAGGACTGGACGATTTCATTTTCAGTCTTTTCTCTCTTTTTTATCACCGGATGGATGCTCATTTTGTATTTGAATCAGGATAATCCCCAACCTCGTGAACGGGATTATTCATATGTTGGCAGCTTTCTGGCTT
Source organism: Fidelibacterota bacterium (assembly GCA_022561485.1). Classification (GTDB taxonomy): domain Bacteria; phylum Fidelibacterota; class Marinisomatia; order Marinisomatales; family TCS55; genus JADFRD01. The sequence continues at coordinate 17,430 of JADFRD010000025.1, forward strand.
TTTCTATTTGGATTGGTGTTGGTTCAGCAGCAATCAGTGAATGGATTGCCAAATATTTGAAAAAGCCAACATTAGCTCGCAATGTCATTGCGGGCATCTTGTTATTGCAGATTATATTTATTCCGTTTGTTATGCTAAAGGCCAATTACAAAGAACATGATAGAAGCGGCAATTATGTGGCTTGGGATTATAGTTATAACCTGCTCCAATCCTGTGAACCAAACGGTATTTTATTTACCAATGGTGACAACGATACATTTCCATTGTGGTATTTACAGGAAGTGGAAGGAATTCGTAAAGATGTTGCAGTGGCAAACCTGAGTTTGTTGAATACACCTTGGTATATTAAACAGCTTCGTGATTCACGACCGAATAACAAAACCTATGAAAAACTCACTCAGGAGCGCGAAGGGAATGAAATTATTGGCCAGCGCTTCATTAAAATTTCTGATGGAGATATACGAAATGTCACGACCGGATTAACACGCTGGGAAACGCGTGAAGTCACATTCCCGGTACAAAGTGACAAACAAATTACCTGGACAGTCAAACCCACATTTGCCAAGCAAGCATTGAAAGTCCAGGATATGATGATTATGCAGATCATCAATGATACAGATTGGACATCTCCCATTTATTTTGCTGTAACTGTTTCCCCGGGGAATCGTATCGGTCTTGAAAATTATCTGGAAATGGAAGGATTGGCTTATCGTCTCCGCCCGTATAAGACGAAAGGGATTAATGCCGATCGAATGGATATTCATTTAATGACGGAATTGGGCGCGGACACATGGAATCGTGACCTGGTTGGAACAGAATGGGAAGAACAGGAAGGTACACTTTGGTTTCGTGGCCCCCATGAAAAATACCTGTTCCGAAATCTGGGGAATGAAGATGTATTTTATAATAAACAGACCATTCGGTTACTTCAAAACTATCGCAGTGCATATATGCAGTTGGCAGTTCATCATTTTATGGAATATCAGCGCTTGCAGACTACCAATAAGGACGCAGCGGAAGCTAGTCGGAAAAAAGCCGAAATGGTATTGGATAAAATGTCCGAAAATTTGCCCGCACATACAATCCGCATGGATAACAGAGATCTATATTATCAGGTCGGCCGTTTATATCATGGAGTGGGGAATGAAACCCGTTTTAAAGAAATATTGGCAGATCTTGTTACCAGACAAGACAATACCGTCCGCCATAATCTTGATTATGTTCAATCATATATGGAAATGAAGAGTTACAATTCCAGTCTATCGCTATTAAATAATCTGTATAATAAATACCAAGTATTGGAAACAAAAATTCTGGCTGGTGGTCGAAATAGAAAAAGCATAAATTCCAAAATATGGAACCAGTATCGAAAATACTACCCGGACATTGTTTCAAATTTGATCATTAATTTTCGAAAACTGGATATGAATGAAGAAGCAAAAGAGTTGCTTTTATCTTGGCTGGAGAGAAATCCTGAAGATAAGCAAGCCAAGAAGATTTTGAAGGAATTGGAGAATGGTGAGGGGTAACTGGTAGAGTGGTGACTGGTGGAACATCTCACTACTAACCAGCTACCAATAACCACTAACCATCTATTATGTATATTTCCATAATAATCCCACATTGGAATGGAATAGATATTCTTTCTGAATGTCTCGATTCAATCAAGCAATCTTCATTCTCCGAGAAAGAAATAATTGTAGTTGATAATGCATCCACCGATGGCAGCCAGGATTGGATCAAGGACAATCACTCTGATATAATTCTGGTTGAGAACGATCAAAATTACGGATTTGCAGGCGGTTGTAATCGCGGAGTAAATAATGCCAGCGGTGAATGGCTTTTATTTCTGAATAATGATACGATCCAGGAAACGGATTGGCTGGATCATTTAGCAAAAGCAGTCGAGGGCAAAGATGATGTCGCAGCCGTTCAACCAAAAATCCGTAATTATTATGAGCGGAAATTATTCGATTATGCCGGTGGCGCCGGTGGCCATCTGGATTTGCTTTGCTATCCCTTTGCCAAAGGCAGGATATTTTTAGAACAGGAAGAAGATAATGGGCAATATGACAAATCATCCGATATCTTCTGGGCTTCCGGAACTGCTATTATGGTGCGCAAAGGCCCATTCATCGAAGCGGGTGGATTTGATGAAACATATTTCGCCCATCAGGAGGAGATTGATTTATGCTGGCGACTTCACCTAATGGATACACGCGTAATTTTTGAACCGAATGCAATCGTATATCATAAGAATGCTGTTTCATTGCCCATGCATTCGTTTCAAAAATATTATTTAAATCATCGCAATTCGTTTTTCATGATGCTCACCAATTATAATCTGCCATTGACTCTTTATTTACTGCCTGTTCGCTTTGCTTTAGAATGGGTGACGATTGGTTATGCCCTCGTTAAATGGGATCTGAAACATATTGGCGCGGTGTTAAAATCTCTTGGTTGGCTGCTGACACATCCACACACTATTTATAAAAAACGACGATTAGTCAAAAAATTGAGAAGAAAAAACGATAGAGAAATGTTAAAGCAGTTTTATCGTGGAAGCATCGTTTATGCTCATTACATCCGTGGAATAAAAAAATACACTGACCTTTAATCTATAGCAGCTTGATAAAGCTCCATATTATCCGGGTCCAGTTCCACCATATCCTTCAGCATATTTTTCTGACCCAATAACTGCAGCACTTTTGCCAAGTTTTTGGCGTGTGTTCTGATAAACAATGTTGTATAGTGTTCTTTCGAAAAACGATCATATACTTCGTCCAGCCCTTTGATCATATTCCCAAACTCTTTAACAGCATCATCCATTTCACCATCTTTAAATAAATCCATAGCATAAAAGTAAGAATATTTTGCTTTGCGAAGGCCATAGTTTGTGCTCATATCATTCACCAGCCTAGCCCTGTCAGCCCATCCCCTGGAATATTCACTGGCGATGCCGCGAAGAGCAATTTCTCTTGAGATTTCATAGACACGAGTACCACCAAAGGGTTCATAAGTGTCCATTTCTCCTGCAAGAATAAGGTTTGTGTAAAAAGCCAGGAAACTTGCAAGGGGATCAAATAGTACCAGGTCAAAATATAAAGATCCTCCTTGTCCATAAGGAAACTGAAACGATTTATCAAAAAACCGCTGATCAGTCCCATTTGAAAATAATACTTGAGCCATATATGTTTCCTGAGCCCCTTTTTGTGCAACGCCTTCGAATATAAACTGAATGTGCAATGGTATTTTAAGATCGCTGTATTCTTCATCCCAACGAGTGGATTGGATAAAATTAGCAATGTCCAATTTTAACGGTAGAACATTTTGCTGTTCGTACGCTTTTAACAGGTCGTTGTCAAAAACGACTTTTACGTTTCCGAATTGTCCGTAGACAAGGCAGGTAAACAGTAAGCTTGTGAAAATCTGTTTCATGACTTTAGTGTATGAAAATAGAGGAAGATATTGAGCAGAGCAAATGAAAATATTGGTATAAATGTGTTATAGTGTCATTATTCCAGAAAAAAGACAAAACAATCAACCCATAATCAGTTAGCTTGTCTACCGGCAGGCAAGGCAAAACCGGCTACTACTTACCCTGTTTGTTGTAGATCAACTTCCGTAAATTCTTGGTTAATATGGCAAACATTCACCACTTACTCGAAGAAAACAAAATTGGCTATCATGTTTTAAAAACAGCCGGTGACCTTGGTGAAAAACTCAATGTAGATGTCTATGTTGTGGGTGGCTATGTACGAGATATTTTCCTGGGCAGAAAACTGAAAGAGATTGATTTCATGGTTGTGGGCGATGGAGTTGAATATGCCCGGAATTTGGCTGACAAACTGAAGGTGAAAAAAATTGTTCCCTTCCCAAAATTTTCAACAGCCAAAATTCCCTATAATAAGATTCCATTGGAAGTAGCCGCTGCCCGAACAGAATCTTACGATGACCATTCCAGAAAGCCAAAAGAAATTGTATATACCGATCTGAAAGGGGATCTTATTAGAAGAGATTTTACAATCAATGCATTGGCAGTGGATCTCCGGCCGGATCGCTTTGGTGAACTTCATGACCCCCATGGCGGAATTGCTGATTTACAGTCCAAATTATTAAGGACTCCCTTAGATCCTGAGGAAACATTTAATGAAGATCCATTGCGTATGATGCGAGCCGCCTATTTTGCTTCGGCATTGAATTTTGATTTAGATGATGCATGTTATGAGGCAATCAAAAAACAAGCAAACAGAATTGGGATTGTTTCACAGGAACGCATTACAGAAGAATTATTAAAGACTCTTTCTACAGATCAGCCGTCTGTCGGGTTAATTATTTTGCAAAAGACCGGGTTGATGAAATATGTTTTTCCGGAAATTGATGCCATGGACGGTCTGGAACAAACAAAGGAGTGGCATCATAAAGATATATTTTATCACACCATGCAGGTGGTTGACAATTCCGCCAAGCTTTCTGATAAAATGGAATTGCGATTTGCAGCTCTCGTTCATGATATTGCCAAACCGGTTACACGAAGAGTCAATCGTCAAAAGGGGTATACATTTCATGGGCACGACGCTGTTGGAGAACGTATGCTGGAAAAAATCGCCCGGAGACTGAAACTATCGAACGAGCTGAAAAACTATTTAAAAAATCTTACAATGCTGCACTTGCGTCCCATCAATCTTGTGAAAAACGAAGTGACTGATTCAGCTGTTCGAAGACTTATGGTTTCTGCCGGTGACGACTTGGATGATCTGATGATTCTGTGCCGGGCAGATATCACGACCCGCAATCCTCATCGGGTAAAAAAATATATGAAAAATTTTGAAATAGTCGAAGAGAAAATGTCTGATGTCAATGAACGAGATAAAATGAAATCGTTTCAATCACCGGTTCGTGGAGATGAAATCATGAAAATCTGTAATCTGAAAGAGGGAAAAAAAGTGGGTGAAATAAAAAATGCAATTGAAGAAGCGATTCTGAATGGAGATATTGAGAATGATTATGAGTCAGCTAAAGAATATTTGAATAAAATTAAAGATGAATTTAAAAATAAATAATAAGCGGCAGAGCTACAGAGAGCACAGAGAAAAAAATATAAATAAGGATAAAACCTATATGTGTGCATATGACTTTATGACTCTGTGGCTAAATGGATTAATGGGGAATCCCCATATAGTCATAATTTTATTGATAGCATAACTTCTTGCTGAATAATTAGGGATAAAATAATGAAACTTTTAAATGTATTATTAGAGCCACGGGATGTATTTACTTTACTTCATAAACGTAAACATTGGCAAGATGCATTATTACCCATATTGATCACAGCTGTCGTTGGGTTAGTTAGCATGGTTGTATTGAAGGATTTGCTTGTGGAAGTTCAGTTAGTTCAAACGGAAAAATACATTATGTATAATTCCAAGATCCCCGATGATCAGAAAGAAGAAATCCTTAATGACAGTATGGAAAAAATCCAAAATCCGTCGACCTCTATGACCGTTATCGGTTATTCATCCAGTGCACTATCAACACCGGGTAGAATATTGTTAATGTCATTGATAGTGTTGATGATCGGCAATTTCTTTTTTGGCGGAAAATCATCCTATGGCAATGTTCTGGTCATGACTTCTTATACTTACATGATTGCTGTTTTAGAATCGTTGGTGAAAGTACCGTTAATGATTACTCAGTGGAGAATGGATATTCAAACAGGACTGGGTCTTTTAGGCATCGGAGAACCGGGAGAATTTATTTACAATTTTTTGAGTGGAATGGATCTTTTCTCCTTATGGCGCATTATTCTACTTGCCGTTGGAATGAGTGTATTATACCGACGGGATGCAAAACCATTTTTAATCGCGTTGATGATTTATTGGATTTTACAGACAACCTTTTTCTCATTTTTAGGGTCAATGTTTACATAATATTATGAAGAAAATATTCCTTTTAATTTTATTGTTCGCATTCGCACATCTTGAAGCTCAAGTTTATTCGTTAAAAGAATGCGTTGAAATTGCTTTAATGAATAAAGAAACACTGAAAACAGCAGCCTTAGATATTCATGTGGCTAAATCCGGGCAAAAAGAATCCTTAAGCTATATTTTACCAAGCATAAGTTTTGGATCCTCCTGGAGTGAAACACATTCACCCATAACAACGACTTTATCTTCATTTGAATTGTTGGATTCTACTTTCACAACATCTTCGACTTTTGGGGGCGTTTCCAATAACTGGGGCACATCTTTTTCTGTTAGTCAGACAATTTATGATGGAGGACAATGGCTGAACCAGATTCGGACGGCAAATAACAACCTGACTATTGCGAAACAATTTGCACGCCAGCAAATGATTAATGTAATCCTTAAAGTTCACCAATCTTTTTTTCAATTTCTCAAAGCTCAGCAGTTATTGGATGTAGCCAAAAGTAATTTAGATTTAGCAAGAAGAAATGTGGAATTGGTAAGCACACAATACGAATTAGGAGCAGTGAAAAAAACAGACTTGCTAAAAGCCCAGGTTCAATTAGGTAAAGCACAGATCGATGTGCTGATAATGAAAACATCCTTACACAATGAGAAATTGGTTCTGCGAAATAGCATGGGGTTAATGGGCAGTGATGCCGTTCTTGAAATTGTTGATCTTAGTCGACCTTTTCTGCCGGTGCCGGAGTTAGAAGAATCCAAATTGGAAATGGTAGAATATAATCCTGCTTTGTTGGCAAGGCGATCCCAAATCAACGGTGCAGAATTAAATAGAAAAATAATTGGCGGACTGCGGCTTCCCAGTTTAAATGCTTCTGTTGGATATGGAATAAATACAAATGAAATTGGTGATGTATCCCAACTGGATGATTGGACTTATAATACATCATTATCATTATCGATTCCTCTTTTTACAGGTTACAGTCTTTCTGCAAAACAGCAGCAGGCGGAATTGAATCTGCGAAAAGAACAATATAATTATGTTACACATAAAAATGATTTGGAAGTTCAGCTGGCAAATCTGCTGGAAACGCTGGAAAACTACCAGGATATTATTCCAATTGATGAGGATGTTTTGGCATCTGCGGAGGAAGATATGAAATTAGTACAGGAAATGTATAGTCTGGGGTCTTTGACAATTTTAGAAGTATTGGATGCACAGGTTTCCGTCAGTCAGGCTCGCAGTTCCCTTGTTACGACAAAGTATGATGCCAAGACTCATGAAGCCCAATTGAGAGCAATATTAGGAACACTTGATCAGGATTATAGATAATTAGGAGCTACCATTGGTAAAGAAAAAAAATAAAAAAAAGATAATCATAATAAGCGGGTTCGTTGTTTTACTCTTCATCATTATTGCGGTGAACATATTCCGTAAAGATGATAATACAATAAAGGTAGAAGTGGAAGAAGTACAAAGGGGCACGGTGATTCACAAAGTGAATGCCAGTGGAAAAATACAACCGGTTAAAGAAATTAAAATCAGTGCGACCACATCTGCATGGATCACAGAAATTACCGTAAAGGAAGGTGATTATGTAAAAGCAGGACAGCTGCTCATCACGTTGGATGCAAAACAGCATCAGGCAACCGTCGATCAGGCAAAATCATTGGTGAAATCTGCCGAAGCCAGTCTCATAAGAGTGAAAGCCCAAAAGGAGCGTATGGAAACCCTGAATAAACAGAAATTAATATCTGACCAGGAACTGGAGATAATTATTGCAGAATATGAATTGGCAGTCAATCAACTAAAACAAACTAACGCTGCTTTGATTTCACGGGAGGATGAGCTAATTAAATTAAAAATGACTGCTCCTTCGGACGGTATCGTAACCCAAATTAGTAAGGAAGTAGGAGAAATGGCAGTGGGTGGAATGTTTCAAGTCCAGACGCTCCTTTCTATTGCTGACCTTACTAAAATGGAGGTGTTAGTTGATGTAAATGAAAATGATGTGATTTTTATATCCATCGGCGATACGACAGAAATTGAAGTGGATGCATTTCAGGATACAATATTTTACGGAATCGTCAGTGAAATTGCACATGTCGCTGAAACATCTAATTTTGGGACGCAGGAACAAGTAACCAATTTTAAAGTGAAAGTACGCATGATGGAAGTTCATCCCAAAATTCGACCGGGGATGAGTGCAAATACGAATATTATTACCGATATCAGAAACAATGTGCTGACCATTCCGATTCAAAGTTTGACAGTTCGTTATGAAGGGTACGAAAATGAATTAAATTATAAAAAGAAATCCGATAAATCTGATGACGATAAAAAGTATCGCAGTGGAAAAGAGAGAAAAAAATTGATCGAATTGGTATTTGTGATACAAGACAAACCTGCCGGAGATGTGAAAATCAAAGGAAATAAGAAAGGACCATTTGCCGTGGGTAAACCAATAAAAGTCGGCATCAGCAGCGAAACACACTATGAAATCATCAGCGGACTTGAAGAAGGTGAAAAAGTCGTAACCGGCAGCTACAAAGCCATCAGTAGAGATTTAAAGCACAACATGGTCGTTGCGTTGGATGAAGATGAATAATGGCTGATATGATTAAACTGCGGGGTGTAAAACGTTATTATGACGTTGGAGGTGAAATCGTCAGAGCCCTTGATGGCGTGGATTTAACCATCAAGTATAATGAATATATTTCTATTATGGGACCATCAGGTTCCGGAAAATCCACAATGATGAATATGATCGGATGCCTGGATTCACCGACAGAAGGTACCTATGAATTTGAGGGAGAAAAAGTCCACGAAATGGATGATAATCAATTGGCATCCATACGCAATCGAAAAATAGGGTTTGTTTTCCAGACCTTTAATCTGCTGCCAAAATTAACGGCGCTCTGGAATGTGGAAT